>NZ_JASCPP010000280.1:0-255 GCF_029959745.1 Pseudomonas sp. PS01298
CGTTGACGGCTGACAATGCCTGCTTCTCGCATCAAGCTGCGAGCCATGAACCGCCCGACATCATGCCCGCCGGCTTGCAGCTGTTTAGCCAAGGTACGAGCGCCCGCAGACTCTCTCGACGCCCTGTAGTGCTTGACCAGCATAGCCTTGAGTTTCTCTCGCTTAGGGCTCACCTTGCCTTGGCGCTGACGCCATGCGTAAAAGCTACTGCGGTTTATTCCGAACACACGACAGCAATCGTTAACGCCGTACTGC
>NZ_JASCPP010000028.1:0-60012 GCF_029959745.1 Pseudomonas sp. PS01298
GTGGGAGCTGGCTTGCCTGCGATAGCAGCACCTCGATACAACTGGAAAACCGAGGTGCCAGCATCGCGGGCAAGCCCAGCTCCCACACAAGCCCGCTCCCACATGTGGATCAGCAGCGTGCTTGAGTCAGTTGGCAGCAGAGGCCCAGCTCAGTTGACCGTCTTCGTCCACATCGACCAGGCATTCCAGTTGCAGCGTCGCTGCATCGTCGGCGTCAGAGGCGGTCTTGAACTTCTGTCCATCCAGGATCTTGTGAAACTGCGGTGCGCCCATGCCATCCAGTGCCTTGACGGCGACGGCGGCGCTGTAGCCCCCTTCGCCCGGTACTACGGCGGAAACGGCTTCGTGATGGGCAAATTGTCTACGTGCCATGTTGCAGGTCCTGGCCAATGGAAAGTTGGCCATTCTAAACCAGTGCAGTGCCTCGCCAATACGATACTTCTTGAGGAGTGCTGTTGCCGTCAGGCACGGGACGTTTAACCGGCGAGTTGCAGGTACTCGCCGTAGGCGTTGGCGGCAGAAGCGTCGGTGAAGGTCTGGAAGTCCATGCTGCGGACCACCATGTCGTTCAACAGCTCGGTAAAGATCACCAGCGCCGCAGAGTTGAAGTAGGCGCTCATCGCCTGCTCGCTGCTCCAGAAACCGGAGATCAACCACACATCGGGATCGACCTGGGAATGCTGCAACGAGAATTGCAGGCAACCCTGAGCCTGACGGCCCGGTTCGATCAAACTGCTCAAGCGTGCACCGAGTTCGGTGCTGCACCCGGTACGGGCACGGATAAAGGCCATATGGCTCGCGGGAATGGGGGTGGACATGTTCGACTCTCCCGTTGAGAAGTGATGCTCGGCAAGCACTGTGAGGGCGTGTTGCCACAGGATCAAAGATAACGGCGCGAGTGTGGGCGCGGTTAGTCAATTCCTGCAGGCTTATTGCACAATCCTGCGAGAAGCGTAGACAGGACGTTTGGCTGGCGGGTTTATTCCACGGGTGAGCGCCTTGTTTCATTGAGATGACAGCCCCGCTGCTTGCCTGATTCACGATGTGTCGCAGGATCAGGCAAGGATTGTGCAGAATCGACGTAACACTTATTCAAAGGCCACCGCTAAGCTGAGCCCATCAAAAAAGCATGCAGAGGACGCCTCATGTCGTCGCCCGAACATCAGCCCATGCCCCTCGATGCCGAGATGGAAAAACAACGCGCGGAGTTGGCCAGCATCGTCCACCGCCATACCTGGGAGGACGGCTCCTACGGCACGTCGATCACCTCGCTGTACCTGAACCGCCACAACACACCGCGCGACTTCACGCCGGTGCTGGTGGAACCGGCGCTGTGCATCCTTGCCAGTGGTAGCAAGGAAGTACGCCTGGCCGATGAAATCTTCGCCTACGACCCGCTCAACTACCTGGTGTTCTCGGTCGCGATGCCGGTGGCCGGCCGGATCATCGAAGCCACCCCGGAAGACCCCAACCTGTCGGTGCGCATCAATATCGACCCGGCGCAGCTCACCGCGCTGATTGCCGAGGCGGGCCCGATGGGCGTGCCTTCGCGGCCGACATCCCGTGGGATGTACGTCGACCGTATCGACACGCAACTGCTGGATGCCGTGTTGCGCCTGGCGCGTCTACTGGACACGCCGAAGGACATCGCGATGCTCGCGCCGTTGATCAATCGCGAAATTCTGTACCGATTGCTGCGTGGGCCGCAGGGCTATCGCCTGTACGAAATTGCCGTGGCCAACAGTCAGAGCCATCGCGTCAGCCAGGCGATCACGTGGCTGAACGGCAACTACGAGCAACCGCTGCGCATCGATGACCTGGCCAAGGAAGTGAACCTAAGCGTCTCGACGCTGCACCACCGTTTCAAGGCGATCACGGCGATGAGCCCGTTGCAGTACCAGAAGCAACTGCGCCTGCAGGAAGCACGCAGATTGATGATCGCCGAAGGCCTGGAAGCCTCGGCGGCGGGGTATCGCGTGGGGTATGAAAGCCCGTCGCAGTTCAGCCGCGAATACAGCCGGTTATTCGGTGCTCCGCCGCTGAGAGACCTGGCCCGGTTGCGCCAAAGCATCTGACCCCCTCTGTAGGAGCCCGGCTTGCCGGCGATGGCGATCTAACGGCCGCCAGGATTCGACAAACCGGATTCCTACAAAGGAATCGTGTTCAATCCAGGGTTCGCGGCAGCTGCAAGGTCACCCGCAACCCGCCTTCGCGCAAATTCTGCAGACTCACTTCACCACCATGGCTATGCGCAATGTTGCGCGCAATGCCCAACCCCAGGCCGTAACCCTGCTGCTGCCCAGCGAGCCTGAAGTGCGGTTCGAAGACTTGCTCCAGGCGCTGTTCCGGCACGCCGGGGCCTTCATCGTCGACGTGCAGGATGAACTCCGCGCCGTCGTCCTCGATATGCAAGTGGGCGTTCTGCCCATACTTCAACGCGTTGTCGATCAGGTTGCCGATGCAGCGCTTGAGCGCCAGCGGCTTGCCCGGATAAGTCGTCAGCGCGCGCCCATGCTGGGTGACCCGGCCGTTGCCGTTGGGCGCCAGGTACGGTTCCACCAGGCAGTCGAGCACGTGGTTCAGGTCCACCGGCTCGATGTTTTCGTGGATATCCGTGTCTTTCACACATTGCAGCGCGCCCTTCACCAGCAACTCCAGCTCATCCAGGTCGCGGCCGAATTTGGTTTGCAGGTTCTCGTCTTCCAGCAGTTCCACACGCAGGCGCAAGCGGGTAATGGGGGTGCGCAAGTCGTGGGAAATCGCACTGAACAGCTGGCTGCGTTCGGTCAGGTATCGGCTGATGCGCTCACGCATTGCATTGAACGCGCGCCCCACTTCCACCACTTCACTGCCGCCGCCTTCGGCCACCGGCTCCACGTCCGCGCCCAGCGACATATCCCGCGCGGCCCGCGCCAGGCGCTTGAGCGGCCGGCTCTGCCAGTGCACCAGCAGGCCGATGAACAGCAGCAGAAAACCGCTGGTCAGCACGATAAACCACACCTGCTGCGAGGGCAGGCCTTGCTCTTCGAGGCTGGTGTAGGGTTCGGGCAACAAGGAGGCGATGTACAACCACTCGCCGGGGGCCAGTTGAATCTGTGTGACCAGCACCGGCGGGTTTACCGGCTCCAGGGTCAACGCGTAATGCGCCCAGGAGCGCGGCAGTTCATCGAGCTTCAGGCCGGCATTGAAAATGCGCAGGTCTTCGGCGCTGACAAACTCCACCGAGATATGCACGTCGGCGCCCAAAGTCTGGCGCAGCACCTCATCCACCGCTTGCAGTACCGCCTGCTTGCGCGGGGTCTGCGGCAGTATCGCCATGTCCAGCGGACGGTCATTGAGGGTCACCACGAAACGCGTGCCGCCCATGCTGCGCAATTGGTCGAGGACCAACGGCCGGTAGGCCACCGGCAATGAACGGAAATAACTCACGCTGGCGGTCATCGAATGCGCCAGGCTGCGGGCACTGGTGACCAGGCCTTCGAGCTGGGTGGCACGCAATTGCGAGACCCAGATCACGCTGGACAGCGCTTGGGCGAACAGCACCGCCAGCAACGTCAGCAGCAGCATGCGCCCCAGCAGCGAGCGCGGCACCGGGAAGCGGCGTCGGCGCTCGATCAGGTGTTCAGTGGGCATTGCCGGCAACCACGCTGGCTGCCAGTTGATAACCGCTGCCGCGCACGGTGCGGATCAGCCTCGGAGGTTTTTCGGTGTCGCGCAGGCGTTGGCGCAGGCGGCTGACGGCCATGTCGACAATCCGGTCCAGCGGCATCAGGTCACGGCCACGGGTGGCATTGCCGATGGTGTCGCGGTCGAGGATCTGTTGGGGATGGTCGAGAAACAACTTGAGCAGTGCGAAGTCGGCACCGGACAGGATCACCTCTTCACCGTCAACGTGGAACAGCCGGTGGCTGATCATGTCCAGGCGCCATTCATCGAACACCAGCACGTCGCCATTGCCGCTGCGCTCCTGGCCGAATTGGCAGCGCCGCAACAGCGCCTTGATCCGCGCCTGCAGCTCGCGGGGGCTGAAGGGTTTGCCGATGTAGTCGTCGGCGCCCAGCTCCAGGCCGATCACGCGGTCGGCTTCGTCGGAACTGGCGGTGAGCATGATGATCGGCACCTGCGCCTGGCGCGGGTGCTGGCGGATCCAGCGGCAAAGGCTGAAACCGTCTTCGTCCGGCAACATCACATCAAGGATGACCAGGTCGCAGGGCGCCTCGTTCATCGCCTGGCGGAACCCGGCGCCATCCGGCACGCCACGCACCTGGAAACCGGCGCGACTGAGGTAGGTTTGCAGCAATTCGCGGATTTCCTGGTCGTCATCGACGAGGAGAATCGATTTACTGATTACGCTCACGGGGTCCTCCTTGTTGTTATGGCCAAGCTTATGTCATTTGTTGCCCTTGAGGCCCCCTTCGCGAGCAAGCCCGCTGCCACATTTGCCGGCATTCCAACGTTGGAACTCGGTCAAAGTGGGAGCGGGCTCGCTCGCGAAGGGGCCATCAGCGCCTACGCAAAAGCCTGTTCCAATGCGACTCCAGCCCCAGTCAACCCGGAATACGGCGCGGTCACCAGCCACACAGGGATGCCTTTGAAGTAGTCGCTCATGCAGCCCTTGTCGCTGAAACTCTTGGCAAAACCACTGTTGATGAAGAAGTCGGCAAACCGTGGAATCACCCCACCCACGATATACACACCACCGCGTCCACCGGTGGTCAGCACGTTGTTACCGGCGACGCGGCCCAGCCAGATACTGAACTGGTTCAACACTTCCATCGCCACTGGATCGCCCGCCAGGCCCGCCGCCGTAATGGCTTCTGGGGTATCCAGCACCGGGGTATGCCCGTCGACCGCACAGATGGCGCGGTAGACACGCGGCAAACCGCCCCCGCTCAACGCCGTCTCGGCGCTGACGTGGCCGATCTCAGTGTAGATGTGCTGCCACAGCTGGGTTTCACGCGGACTGCTCAGGGGCAGGTCAACGTGTCCACCCTCCCCCGGCAATGCCGCGTAACGACCGGCACCGAGGTCCAGCAACGTGCCGACGCCCAGGCCGGTGCCCGGCCCGATCACCACCGCCGGGCGCAACGGTTCCGGCGTGCCTTCGCAGACCACGCGGAATTCGTCGGGCTTGAGGCGGGTCATGCCCAGGGCCATGGCGGTGAAGTCATTCACCAGCAGCAGCTCATCCACCTGCAACGCCTGGCAAAACGCAGTCTTGCTCAGGCGCCAGTGGTTGTTGGTGAATTTGAATTCATCGCCACTCACCGGCCCGGCAACCGACAGGCAGACGGCACCGATGTCACCGATTTCCAGGCCTTCTTCCTTGAGGTAGGCCTTGATCGCGTCCTCAGGACTCTGGTGATCCGCCGTGGCATGCACGCGGATCGAATGCAGAGCCTGATCCCGCCACAACGCAAAACGGGCGTTGGTACCCCCGATGTCACCGACCAGCGCAAGCTTCACTTAAGCGTCTCCAAGGCAGAGGTAAAGGCGCTGGCGCCCTGCTCTGCGGAGCTTGCGGCCAAGCGCATAAATGCAAACAGCTCGCGACCGGCCCCCACGTTGTTGCCCAACAGGCCCGTGGCAGGCGCGCGCGCTGCAAATTCTTCGGCGTCCACCTTAAGCTCCAAGGTGCCCTTCACGCCATCCACGCGAATGATATCGCCATCGCGCACGCGTGCCAGTGGCCCGCCGCTCTGGGCTTCGGGGTTCACGTGGATCGCGGCGGGGATCTTACCCGACGCGCCGGACATGCGCCCGTCTGTCACCAATGCGACCTTGAAGCCACGGTCCTGCAAGACGCCGAGGAACGGCGTCATCTTGTGCAATTCCGGCATGCCGTTGGAGCGTGGGCCCTGGAAGCGCATCACCGCGACAAAGTCTTTTTCCAGCTGGCCAGCCTTGAATGCATCGGCCAGGTCCTGCTGGTCCTGGAACACCACCGCCGGTGCTTCGACGATCTGGTGCTCAAGGGCCACGGCCGAGACTTTCATCACGCCACGGCCGAGGTTGCCTTCCATCACGCGCAAGCCGCCTTCCGGGGAGAACGCACGGGCCACGGGGCGCAGGATGGTTTCGTCGAGGCTTTCGATGGGGCCTTCGCGCCAGATCAGCTCGCCGTCGACCAGGAACGGTTCCTGGGTGTAGCGGCTCAGGCCCTTGCCGGCCACGGTGTTGACGTCTTCGTGGAGCAAGCCGGCTTCGAGCAGTTCGCGGATCAGTAACGACATCCCGCCCGCCGCCTGGAAGTGGTTGATGTCGGCCTTGCCGTTCGGATACACGTGGGACAGGGTCGGCACCACCTCGGAGAGGTCGGCCATGTCCTGCCAGGTGAGGATGATGCCCGCCGACATGGCGATGGCCGGCATGTGCAGGGTGTGGTTGGTCGATCCGCCGGTGGCGTTCAGTGCGACGATGGAGTTGACGATGGATTTTTCGTCGACGATCTCGCCGATGGGCGTGAAGTTGCCGTTGGCCTTGGTCAGGCGCGTGACCTGGTGCGCGGCTTCGCGGGTCAGCGCGTCACGCAGCGGCGTGTACGGGTTGACGAACGAGGCGCCCGGCAGGTGCAGGCCCATGACTTCCATCAGCAACTGGTTGGTGTTGGCGGTGCCGTAGAAGGTGCAGGTACCGGGGCTGTGGTAGGACTTCATCTCCGATTCCAGCAGCTCCTCGCGGGTGGCCTTGCCTTCGGCGTAGCGCTGGCGCACATCGGCCTTCTGCTTGTTGGAGATGCCCGACGGCATCGGGCCGCCCGGCACGAAGACCATCGGCAGGTGGCCGTAGCGCAGCGCGCCCATCATCAGGCCCGGGACGATCTTGTCGCAGATGCCCAGCATCAGCGCGGCATCGAACATGTTGTGGGACAGCGCTACCGCCGTGGACATGGCGATGACTTCGCGGCTGAGCAGGCTCAGCTCCATGCCGGGTTCGCCCTGGGTGACGCCGTCGCACATGGCCGGGGTGCCGCCGGCGAACTGACCGACCGAGCCGACTTCGCGCAGGGCTTTCTTGATTTGCTCGGGGAAATGTTCGTACGGCTGGTGCGCCGAGAGCATGTCGTTATATGACGAAACAATTGCCACGTTGGCGGCATTCATCATTCGCAGACTATTTTTATCTTCAGTGCCGCATCCGGCCACGCCGTGGGCAAAGTTGGCGCATTGCAGCTTACCGCGCATCGGGCCGTCGCTGGCAGCGCCGCGAATGAGTGCAAGGTAAGCCTCGCGGGTTGCACGACTGCGGGCGATAAGCCGTTCGGTGACCTCAATAACGCGGGGATGCATGTATAGAACTCCAGGCTAACGGATGTGGCGACCCTCGTTCCTATGCTGGTCAAACGCCCGCCGCGAAAAGGTTGGCAGGGTGTTACTTGACCACTCGGACCAGTTGATTCAGGTCACTCGTTGTAGATTGAACAAAATATTGCCACTAAAAAGGCTTGTTTTCTATTTTTATGCGAATAATCTTGTAATTCTTACAACAAATCGACGACAGGCACTTTCCAATGACTCTTCGTATCGCAATCAATGGTTTTGGCCGTATCGGCCGTAATGTCCTGCGCGCACTGTATACCCAAGGCTACCGCCAGGATTTGCAGATCGTCGCCATCAACGATCTCGGCGACAGTTCGATCAATGCCCACCTGCTCAAATACGACACCGTACATGGCACTTTCGACGCAGAGGTCGCCCACGATCAGGAAAGCCTGACCGTCAATGGCGACCGGATTGCCGTCAGTGCCATTCGCAACCCCGCCGACCTGCCGTGGGCTGCACACAAGATCGACGTAGTGTTCGAATGCACCGGCCTGTTCACCGACCGTGACAAGGCTGCCGCCCATATTACCGCCGGCGCGCGCAAGGTGATCATTTCGGCCCCCGCCAAGGGCGCAGACGCCACCGTGGTCTACGGGGTAAACCATGACATTTTGCGTCAATCCCACCAGATCATCTCCAATGCCTCCTGCACCACCAACTGCCTGGCGCCGGTCGCCCAGGTGCTGCACCGCGAGCTGGGCATCGAGAGCGGCCTGATGACCACTATCCACGCCTACACCAACGACCAGAACCTGACCGACGTCTACCACACCGACCCGTACCGCGCGCGTTCGGCCACCCAGAACATGATCCCGAGCAAGACCGGCGCCGCCGAAGCGGTCGGCCTGGTACTGCCGGAACTGGCGGGCAAGCTGACCGGCATGGCCGTGCGGGTGCCGGTGATCAACGTGTCGCTGGTCGATCTCACCGTGACGCTGAAAAAAGACGCCACCGCCGACGAGGTCAACGCACTGCTCAAGGAAGCCAGCCAGCACTCGAAAATCCTCGGCTACAACACCCTGCCGCTGGTTTCGAGCGACTTCAACCATAACCCGCTGTCGTCGATTTTCGACGCCAACCACACCAAGGTCAGTGGCAAGTTGCTGAAAGTGCTGGCCTGGTATGACAACGAGTGGGGCTTCTCCAACCGTATGCTGGATAACTGCCTGGCGCTCTGCAACGCCGAATAACCCGTTTGGCAGCTCGCCTGTATGGAAGCTCGCCTGTGTGATAGCTGGCTTATGTGGGAGCTGGCTTGTGTGGGAGCTGGCTTGCCTGCGATAGCATCACCTCGGTGCAACTGGAAAACCGAGGTGCCTGCATCGCGGGCAAGCCCGGCTCCCACACAAGCCCACACACCGGTATCCAGGCGACACACCCAAGTGCCACTTGCCATTTGCGTTGATGATAAGCATTATCATTAACTGCAAATCGATCTGGTAGCACTGTGAGCCAATCTCGCTTCAACCACGTCTTCCTCACCCAACGGGTGATTCTGCTTCGCACGTTGCAGCGGATGGTGAATAACCACAGCACCGCCGAGGACCTCTTGCAGGAAACCTACCTGCGCGTGACCCGGGCCCTCAGCGAGCGGCCGATCGATCATCTTGAACCTTTCGTCTACCAGACCGCGCGCAACCTCGCACTCGACCACTTGCGCGCGCGTCGGATCCAGGCGCGCACGCTGCAGGAAGATGTCCCGCTGGACGTCCTGCAAAGCGTCGCCGCCCCCATCAGCACCCCCGAAGACGCGACCCAGGCCGAGCAACTGCTGGAGCACCTGAGTGTCAGCCTCGGTCAACTGAGCGCCCGCCAACAGCAGATTTTCATCCTCAGCCGCCTGCACGGCTGCAGCTATCAGGAGATTGCCGACCAATTGGAAGTGTCCTTGAGCACCGTACAAAAGGAACTGAAATTGATCATGGCCATCTGCGTAGGTGTGGCCCAAAGGCTGGATCGGCCTTAAGCTTCACCCGACAGAAATGTCACCCAAGGCTGTAGGACATTTGAATAAAACGTGGCGAAGACCCGAGGAACACCGTGACGGACCCGAATAAACTGCGCCCCCATGAGCTGGCTCATGAGGTGTTGCAAGACATGGCTATGGACCAAGCCCTCGACTGGCTGATCGCCCTGCAGTGCCCGCAGCCCGGGCAACAAGCCGAATTTGAAGCGTGGCTGGCGCAGGACCCTGCGCATGTTCATGCGTTTGGCAAAGCCCAGGCCGCCTGGGGCGCCGCGCCCGTGCACAGCGCCGCCGTCGCCCTCGCCGCGCCGCGCAAGCCCAGTGCCTGGCGTCGTATCCGGCCGCACTGGAAACCACTGGCCACCGCCGCCGTGCTGCTGATCGGCCTGTTCAGCTTCAGCAACCTGCCGGTGCGCCTGCAGGCCGACCACCTCACCGTGGTCGGTGAACGCCAGCGCCTGCAACTGGACGACGGCTCGAAAGTGTTGCTCAACACCAACTCGGCGTTTTCCAGCAGCATCAAGGATCATCAGCGCATCGCCCGCCTCTATCAGGGCGAAGCGTTCTTCGAAATCGTGCCCAACCATGGCCTGCCGCTGGAAATCGACGCCGGCCCCGTGCGCGCCAGCGTGCGTGATACCGCTTTCGCCGTGCGCTACCTCAACGGCGAAGCCCAGGTGCAGGTGCAGCGCGGCGACGTGGACCTGAGCAACACCTTCGACGATGCCCGCGTGCGCTTGAGCGCCGGCGAAAGCATCCGCATCGGGCCCAAGGGTTTCGGTCCACCGGCCAAGCTGGATGCCAACAAAGACCTGGCCTGGGTGCAGGGCCGGCTGATTTTCGAAAACTGCCCGATGAGCGAAGTGCTCGCCGAGTTGCGTCGCTATTACCCCGGCTGGATCGTCAACACCAACGACAAGCTCGCCAGCGTTGCCGTCACCGGCAACTACCGCCTCGACCAGCCCCTGGACGTGGTGCGCTCCCTGGCCCACATCACCTCGGCCAAACTGTCGGAATACCCGGCGCTGGTGATCCTCAACTAAATGAGAATTATTTTTACTCGATAGCCTCCGGCGGTACGTCTCGTCTTAGCCAATGCAACTGATTCCTATTTGATTCGGTTCGCAACTATAAGATTCGTACCTTCCGGAGCGCTCTCGATGTCCTCTCGTTTCAACCGCCGGCCCTCTTCGCCCGTCCTGTCCCTGCTGACTGCGGCCATCCTGCTGGCCGGCACGCCGGTCATGGCGGCCACCGCCGCTGAACCGGTGCAGCGCAGCCACGGCAATTACACCTTCAGCATCGAGCAACAGCCGCTGGTCTCGGCGCTCAACGCCTTCACCGCGGTGACCGGCTGGCAAGTCGGCCTGCCGGCAGAACTCGGCCAGGGTGTGTCGTCCCCGGGCGTGCGCGGCCCGTTGTCAGCGGAGAAAGCCCTGGACCGGCTGTTGGTGGGGACCAACCTGAGCTACCGCAAACTGGGCAGCAACAACATCGTGCTGGAAAAGCGCGCGGCGGGCGGCGCCCTCAACCTGCAACAGGTCACCATCAGCGCCACCCGGAATGAGCAGAACATCAGCAGCGTGCCGAGCACCGTGACCGTGCAGGAACGCGAAGAGCTGGACCGCCAGAACGTGAATACCATTCGTGAACTGGTGCGTTACGAACCCAACGTCTCGGTGGGCGGTGCCGGTGGCCGCTCGAGCAATTCGGGCTACAACATTCGCGGCATCGACGGCGACCGCATCCTCACCCAGGTCGACGGCGTGGAAGTGCCGGACAACTTCTTCAACGGCCCCTACGCCAAGACCCGCCGCAACTACGTCGACCCCGAAATCGTCAAGCGCGTGGAGATCCTGCGCGGCCCGGCCTCGGCCCTGTACGGCAGCAGCGCGATTGGTGGCGCGGTGAGCTACTTCACCCTCGATCCCGATGACATTATCAAGCCCGGCCAGGACGTCGGCGCCCGCCTGAAGACCGGCTACAGCTCCGCCGACGACAGCTGGCTGACTTCCGGCACCGTCGCCGGCCGCGTGCAGGACGTCGACGGTTTGCTGCACCTGAGCCAGCGCAATGGCCACGAGATGGAGTCCTACGACGGCAACAATGCCACCGGCCTGGCCCGCACCGGCGCCAACCCGGAAGACGCGCGCACGACCAACGTGCTGGCCAAGCTGGGCTGGAACTATGGTGATGACAATCGCCTCGGCCTGACGTACGAGAAGTACAAGGACGATCGCGACGTCAACCTCATGAATGCTGTGGGCGGCCCGTTCACCGGCGGACGCGGCTTCAATTTCTACCGGGCTCGTTCGGGCAACGACACCATCACCCGCGAGCGTTTTGGCATCGAAAACCGCTTCGCCCTGGACTCACCGATAGCCGATCAGATCAAGACCAGCCTCAACTACCAGATCGCCAAGACGGACCAGTCCACCGCCGAGATCTACCAGCCGTCCCGCCGAGTCCTGCGCACCCGCGAGACCCTCTACGAAGAAAAGCAATGGGTCTTCGATGCCCAGCTGGACAAGGCTTTCAGCATCGGCGAAACCGATCACCAAGTGACCTACGGCACCACCCTCAAGCAGCAGAAGGTCACCGGCTCCCGCGAAGGCGCCGCGACCTGCCTGGCTGTCGGCGGCGGTTGCACGGCCATCGGCGCCCCCAGCCCGATCGCCAGCGACAGCGTGAAGAAGGCCAGTGATTTCCCGGACCCGACCATCAACACGTATTCGCTGTTCGCACAGGACCAGATCACCTGGGACAAGTGGACCTTCCTGCCCGCCGTGCGCTACGACTACACCCAACTCAAGCCCAAGTTGACTGATGAGTTCCTCAACACCGTCGACCCGACGCGGATCTACGCCCACAGTGACAAGGAGAAAACCTGGCACCGCGTCACGCCGAAATTCGGCCTGACCTATGCGCTGACCGACCAGTACACCTGGTTCGGCCAATACGCTGAAGGCTTCCGCACCCCGTCGGCCAAAGCCTTGTACGGCCGCTTTGAAAACCTGCAGCAGGGCTACACCGTCGAGCCCAACCCGAATCTCAAGCCAGAAAGCAGCAAGGGCGTGGAAACCGGGATTCGCGGCAACTTCGATTCCGGCTCGTTTGATATCGCAGTGTTCTACAACAAATACCGCGACTTCATCGACGAGGACGCCTCCGTCGCCGGCGGCACCGCACAGCAATTCGAAGCCAACAATATCAAGCACGCGACCATCAAGGGGATCGAAGCCAAAGGGCGCCTGGACCTGGACGCCTTCGGCGCACCGCAAGGCCTGTACACCCAGGGCTCGGTTGGCTACACCTATGGCCGCAACGACGACAATGGCGAGCCGCTCAACAGCGTCAACCCGCTCAAGGGCGTCTTAGGCCTGGGCTATGAGCAAGAGCAATACGGGGCGCTGGTCAGCTGGACCCTGGTGAAGAAGCAGGATCGCGTCGACAGCACCACCTTCCATGCGCCCGACGGCAGCACTGGCGCGCCCTTCAAGACGCCCGGCTTTGGCATCGTCGACCTGACCGGCTTCTACAAGGTCACCAACGACGTGACCATCAACGGCGGCCTGTACAACCTGACCGACAAGAAATACTGGAACTGGGATGACGTGCGCAGCTACGACGGCGTCGGCGAAGCCGGTGTGACCGCGCCCGCCAACCTTGACCGCCTGACCCAGCCCGGTCGCAACTTTGCGATCAACGTGATCTGGGACATCTGATAACGCCCACCCTCACCTCGTCGATTTTCAGCGCCGGGGTGAGGATTTTTTACTGTGCCGCGTCTTCTTGTTCGTCTAGTTGATAACAGCTCTCTTTCAGAGCACCAAGGCGCTCCTCTTCTCAAGGACTTTTTCATGACCGCTTCCTCTACCGCAGAACGCCCGAGCCTGCGCTCCCAGCGCCTGAACCAGATCACCAACGAGCCACACACCAAGCTGGACGCACTGGTCAAGGCACACGCCCCGTTTGAAACCCAAGCCAACTTCGCCCGCTTCGTGGTCGCGCAGTACCTGTTCCAGTCGGAACTGGTGAGCCTCTACAACGATGCCGAACTGATCAAGATCGTGCCGGACCTGGCCGAGCGCTGCCGCGCCGAAGCCGCCAAGCTGGACCTGGGCGACCTGGACACCGACGTACCGGCGCCGGTCGCCGGTGCGGTGAAGAACCCGAGCAAGGCCGAAGCCCTGGGCTGGCTGTTCGTGTCCGAAGGCTCCAAGCTGGGCGCTGCGTTCCTGATCAAGCGCGCCGTGGGCCTGGGACTGAGCGAAACCTTCGGTGCACGCCACCTGGGTGAGCCGGCCGGCGGTCGTGCCGAAGGCTGGAAAAGCTTTACTCGTACCCTGGACGGCCTGGAATTCAGCGCCGAAGAGGAAGCCGCAGTGGAAAAAGGTGCGATCGACGCGTTTGTGCGCTTCACCGTGTTGTTGGAACAGGCGTACGCTAGCGCCCCTGAACTGGCCTGACTCGAACCCCCTCGGCAGGAACAGGCTTGCCGGCGATAGCAACTTCACGGACGCCATCGCCAGCAAGCCAGTTCCTACAGAGTAAGCAACCCTTTCCTTCTGCAAATTGCTTCCCATGACCGGCAAAACCCAATCCACCTCGAAAATCGCACAGATCCTTTTCGGCCTGCTGGCCTACGTCAGCCTGGGCATCGGATTGGTGGCGATTGTCATACCGGGCTTGCCGACCACCGAGTTCATCCTGCTGGCCGCGTGGGCCGCGACCAAAAGCTCGCCGCGCCTGAGCGCCTGGCTGGAAAACCACCGCCTGTTCGGCCCGATCCTGTTCAACTGGCGCAACGGCAAGATCATCGCGCGCCGGGCCAAGGTCAGCGCCACGGTGAGCATGCTGCTGTGCGCCATCCTGATGCTGGTGATGCTCGATCATGGCTGGCCGATCTACCTGGCCATTGCCGGCATGAGCCTGGGTAACCTGTGGATCTGGTCACGCCCTGAACGGCTTGCGGAGCCCGCGTAACACTGGCTGTAGCCGTTTTCCTACCGCTCATCGCCTGCTTCTCATGAAATGATTTGTTACGCCGATGTTCCAGACATAGCGCTGAATGGACTTGGCCTGCACTGCGTGCCTTCCAACAAGTCCATTCGCGAGTGAGCCTATGTTCAACACCCTCTCCATCCGCCTGAAAATCGTGCTGTTGTCCGGCCTTTGCCTGTTGGGGGTGATTGCGCTGGTCGTCAGCATCAACCTCTACAACACCGCTCAGAATGATCAGTTGGTCAGCGATTCCAGCTCGCACATGCTCACCGCCAGTGTCGAACAACTGTTGCAGGCCAAGGCCGCCGAGCAAGCCGTGCAATTGCAGAAAACCTTCGGCGACAGCCTGGTCGCCGTGGTCGCCCTCGGCGACCAGGTCAAAGACCTGCGCACTCTGGCAGCCAAGCGCGACCTCGCGCCCGGCGCCTTGCGCGAAGAACTCAACCAGAGCCTGAAAACCGCCTTCGAACGCAATGACAAGGTGCTGGGTATCTGGCTGTCGTTCGAACCCAACGGGCTGGATGGCAAGGACAGCGAATTCGTCGACGACAAAGCACGCGCCTCCAACGAAAAAGGCCGTTTCTCCAGTTACTGGAGCCGCGCCGGTGGCGAAGGCTTGAACACCATCATGGTCGAGGACGACCTGACCAAGACCACCCTCAACCTCAGCGGCACGCCCTACAACATCTGGTACACCTGCCCACGCGATACCCGCCGTATTTGCCTGCTCGACCCGTACGAAGATACGGTGGCCGGCAAACCGGTGCTGATGACCACCCTTTCCCTGCCACTGCTGGTGGACGGCAAAGTCATCGGCGTGGTCGGCATCGACATCGCCCTCACCGCCCTGCAAGCGGCCACCGATGCGGCACAGAAAGACTTGTTCAACAGTGCCGCGCACCTGGAAATTCTCGCCAGCAGCGGCTTGATCGCGGCCTACAGCGGTGAACCGGCCAAAGTCGGGAAAAACCTGATCGATACCCTCGGTGCCGAGGGCAAGGAAATCGTGCAACTGCTGGCCAGTGACACCCGCATGATCCGCGCGCAGGACGACACGATTCGCGCGGTCTATCCGGTCAAGCCGATTGCCGATGCCAAGTCCTGGGGCGTCGTGATCAAGCTGCCCAAGGACGTGATGCTGGCCGACACCGTGAAGCTGCAGGCGCTGCTCGACGAGGCCCAGGCCTCCGGCACCTTGAAGGCGCTGCTGGTAGGTGCCGCCGCCGGCTTGCTGGGCCTGCTGCTGATCTGGCTGACGGCCACCGGTGTGACCCGGCCGATCAACAGCGTGGCCGCGATGCTCAAGGACATTGCCAGTGGTGACGGCGACCTCACCCAGCGGCTGGCCTACGCCAAGCACGATGAACTGGGCGAATTGGTGAACTGGTTCAACCGCTTCCTCGACAAGTTGCAACCGACCATTGCGCAGATCAAGCAAAGCATCACCGAGGCGCGTGGTACCGCCGACCAGTCCTCGGCCATCGCGCGCCAGACCAGCGAAGGCATGCAGGTGCAATTTCGCGAAATCGACCAGGTCGCCACGGCCTCCAACGAGATGAGCGCCACCGCCCATGACGTTGCCAACAGTGCATCGAATGCCGCAAGCGCGGCACGCGGCGCCGATCAGTCGGCGCGTGAAGGCATGTCGATCATCGAGCAGAGCACCCGCGACATCACCACCCTCGCCGAGGAAGTCAGCAAGGCCGTGGGTGAAGTCGAAGCCCTGGCCGTCAACAGCGAGCAGATCGGTTCAGTGCTGGAAGTGATCCGCAGCATCGCCGAACAGACCAACCTGCTGGCCCTCAATGCGGCTATCGAAGCGGCCCGGGCCGGCGAAAGCGGGCGCGGCTTTGCGGTCGTCGCCGACGAAGTGCGCAACCTGGCCAAGCGTACCCAGGACTCCGTGGAGGAAATCCGCCTGGTGATCGAACGGATCCAGAGCGGCACCCGCGGCGTGGTGGCGACCATGCACTCCAGCCAACACCAGGCCCAGAGCAATGCCGGGCAGATTCATCAGGCAGTGCAAGCCCTGGGCAAGATCAGCGATGCCGTGACGGTGATCAGCGACATGAACCTGCAGATCGCCAGCGCCGCCGAGCAACAGAGCGCCGTGGCCGAAGAGGTCAATCGCAACGTCTCGGCGATTCGCGGCGTGACCGAAACCCTCACCGGCCAGGCCACCGAGTCGGCGGCGATCAGCAGCCAACTCAATGCATTGGCCAGCCAGCAGATGAAGCTGATGGATCAGTTCAAGGTCTGACTCGGTGGCAAAACCACTGAGAGTCATGTGGGCGCCGGGCTTGTCCGCGATGCGGGCAAGCCGGTCTCCCTGACAGAACCGAGTCGATGCTATCGCAGGCAAGCCAGCTCCCACAGAGCGCAGGTCGGCGGTGATTCAGAGACCGGTCCAGGCGCTGACAAACTGTGTCAGGTCTTCTTTAGCGGCCGTACGCGGCGGGTTCTGCGGCGTGCCCAGGTAGAGGAAACCAATCACTTCCTCCTCCGCCGTCAGCCCCAGGCCTTTGGCCACGTGGGCCGAGTAGGACAATTCGCCAGTGCGCCATACCGCGCCAATCCCCTGTGCGTACGCCGCCAGCAAGATGCCGTGGGCCGCGCAGGCGGCAGCGAGCAGCTGTTCGGACTTGGGCACCTTGAAGTGTTCCTGCAGGCGGGCAATCACCACCACCACCAGCGGCGCGCGCAACGGGCCGTTCTGGGCCTTGTCGATGACCGCTTGCGCAGCGTCGGGGTCTTGCAGGCGCGCGGCTTCGGCCAGCAGAGTGCCCATCTGCTCACGGGCGGCACCCTCTACGGTGAGGAACCGCCAAGGGCGCAGTTGACCATGGTCGGGCGCGCGCATGGCCGCGGCGAACAGCACATCACGCTGCTCCTGGGTCGGTGCCGGTTCCAGCAAACGCGGCACGGAAACACGGTTGAGCAAAGCGTCGAGAGCCTGCATTGGCCACCTCCAGAAAAAAATGTGCGGTCATTCTAGCGGGAATGAATCGGATTCGAGCAAACGATAATTGCTCTTATTCATTGAGCCCTGCCCTGTTAGACTTTGCGCCCATATTTTCAGCCTTCGTTCAGGAAACCTGATGTTCGGTTCGCTTTTTCGCCTGTCCGCAGCAGTGATGGCTTTAAGCCTGACTGCCTGCGATGACGCCCCACGTTTCACCCAGGCAGAGCCTGGTGAAGCGCGTGCCGGCGGCGCGACGACGGTGAACAAGCGCGACCAGAACGCGTTCTCCCTGCCATCGGCCAACCTGTCGCCCACGCGCCGCCTGGACTTCAGCGTCGGCAACAGCTTCTTTCGCAGCCCGTGGGTCATCGCGCCGTCCACCACCACCGCACGCGATGGCCTGGGCCCGCTGTTCAATACCAACGCCTGCCAGAACTGCCATATCAAGGACGGCCGTGGCCACCCGCCGCTGCCCGACGCGGCCAACGCGGTGTCGATGCTGGTGCGCCTGTCGATCCCCCTGTCTATCCAGGAGCAGCCGTCCTACGCCAAGCTCATCGAGCAGGTCGGCGTGGTGCCTGAGCCGGTGTATGGCGGGCAGCTGCAGGACATGGCCGTGCCGGGTGTCGCACCGGAAGGCAAGGTGCGCGTCGACTACACGCCGGTCAAGGTGACCTTCAAGGACGGCAGCGTGGTCGAGTTGCGCAAACCCGACCTGCAGATCACCCAGCTCGGCTATGGCCCGATGCATCCGGACACACTTTTCTCCGCGCGCATCGCCCCGCCGATGATTGGCCTAGGCCTGCTCGAAGCCATCACCGACGCCGATATCCTGCGCAACACCGACCCGAAGACCGCCGACAAAGAAGCCATCGTCGGCCGCGCCAATTGGGTCTGGGACGACGCCGAACAAAAAACCGTACTCGGGCGCTTTGGCTGGAAAGCCGGGCAACCCAACCTCAATCAACAAAATGTTCACGCGTTTTCTGGTGATATGGGCCTCACCACGTCTTTGAGACCCTTTGATGACTGCACCGACGCGCAAGTCGCCTGCAAACAGGCGCCCAACGGCAATGGCGCCGATGGCGAGCAGGAAGTCAGCGACAACATCCTGCGCCTGGTGCTGTTCTACACGCGCAACCTTGCCGTGCCGGCACGCCGCGACGTCAACACGCCGCAGGTGCTGGCCGGGAAAAACCTGTTCTACCAGGCCGGCTGCCAGGGCTGTCACAAGCCATCATTCACCACGCCAGCCACGGCGGCCGAACCTGAGTTGGCCAACCAGGTGATCCGCCCCTACAGCGACCTGCTGTTGCACGACATGGGCGAAGGCCTGGCCGACAACCGCACCGAATTCAAGGCCGGTGGCCGCGACTGGCGCACCGCGCCGTTGTGGGGCATCGGCCTGACGCAGACCGTCAGTGGCCACACCCAGTTCTTGCATGACGGCCGCGCCCGCAACCTGCTCGAGGCCGTGCTGTGGCACGGCGGTGAAGCGCAAGCGGCGCAGCAGCATGTGTTGTCCTTCAATGCCGAGCAGCGCGCTGCGTTGCTGGCGTTCCTGAATTCTTTATAAGCTTCGCCCCAATTACAGAAGGGAGCTCGACATGTTTCGTCCCAAGTTGTTGTTCACCAGCCTGGCCGCCCTAGCCCTCGGCGCCTGCTCGCCCCAGGACCCACAAGCCGTGACCTCGGCGGCGATCGCCAAGCAAGTGATCCTGCCGACCTACAGCCGCTGGGTGGAAGCCGACCGCCAACTGGCCGTCAGCGCCCTGGCCTACTGCCAGGGCAAGGAAAGCCTGGAGACCGCCCGCGCCGACTTCCTCCATGCGCAAAAAGCCTGGGCCGAATTGCAACCGCTGCTGATCGGCCCACTGGCCGAAGGCAACCGCGCCTGGCAGATCCAGTTCTGGCCGGACAAGAAGAACCTGGTGGGTCGCCAGGTCGAGCAACTGGTCATCGCCCAACCGCAGATCGACGCCGCCGCCCTGGCCAAGTCCAGTGTCGTGGTGCAAGGCCTGTCGGCTTACGAATACATCCTCTATGACGCCAAGACCGACGTGGCCGACGAAGCCCAGAAAGCCCGCTACTGCCCGCTGCTGGTGGCCATTGGCGAACGCCAGAAAGCCCTCGCCGAAGAGATCCTGGCCAGTTGGAACAGCACCGACGGCATGCTCGCGCAGATGACCAAGTTTCCCAACCAGCGCTACGCCGATTCCCACGAAGCGATTGCCGATCTGCTGCGCGTCCAGGTGACCGCCCTGGACACCCTGAAGAAAAAACTCGGCACGCCGATGGGCCGCCAGACCAAGGGCATCCCGCAGCCGTTCCAGGCCGATGCATGGCGCAGCCAGTCGTCCCTGCAAAGCCTCGAAGCCAGCCTCGCCGCCGCCCAGACCGTATGGGTTGGCGTCGACAACAAGGGCCTGCGTGGCCTGCTGCCGTCCGAACAGAAGCCGTTGGCCGACAAGATCGACGCCGCCTATGCGGCCTCGCTGAAACTGTTCGCCAGCAACCAGCGCAGCCTCAACGAACTGTTGAACGATGACGCCGGGCGCCAGCAGCTCAACGATATCTACGACAGCCTCAACGTCGTCCACCGCCTGCACGAAGGCGAACTGGCCAAGGCGCTGGGCATCCAACTGGGCTTTAACGCCAACGACGGTGACTGATGATGCTCAGGCGACAGGCTTTGGCGGTTGGCAGCGTGCTGCTCAGTGCTCTCACGCTGGGTGGCTGGACGCTGTTCAAGCAGAAAGACAAGGGCCCGCTGCTGCTGTCGGCGCGCGATGATGCGGACGGCAACCACTATGCCGTGGGCTATCGGCTGGATGGCAAGCCGGTATTTGCCACCCAGGTCGGCCAGCGCTGCCACGACATCATCAACCACCCGACACTGCCGATTGCACTGTTTGTCGCCCGTCGCCCGGGCACCGAGAGCTACCTGATCGACCTGCGTGATGGCACGCTGCTGCAGACCATCACCTCGCATGCCAATCGCCACTTCTATGGCCACGCGGTGATTCACAAGAGCGGCGACTGGCTGTATGCCACCGAGAACGACACCTCCGACCCGGGCCGTGGCCTGCTCGGGGTGTACGCGTTCGAAGGTGAGCGGCTGGTGCACAGCGGCGAAATCTCGACGCACGGTATCGGCCCGCATCAGGTGTCGTGGATGCCCGACGGCGAGACCCTGGTGGTGGCCAACGGCGGCATTCGTACCGAAGCCGAAAGCCGCGTGGAGATGAACCTCAATGCGATGGAGCCAAGCCTGGTGCTGATGCACCGCGATGGCAGCCTGATCAGCAAGGAAACCCTCGGCCAACAGATGAACAGCGTGCGCCATATGGGGATCGCCAGCGATGGCACGATCCTCACCGGCCAGCAGTTCATGGGCGCGTCCCAGGAGCGTTCCGAGCTGCTGGCGATCAAGCGTCCGGGGCAGCCGTTCGTGGCGTTCCCGGTGGCCGATGAGCAGTTGCAGGCGATGGGGCATTACACCGCCAGTGTCGCGGTGCACAGCGAATTGCGCCTGGTGGCGTTGACCGCACCACGGGGCAACCGCTTCTTCATCTGGGACATGGACAGCGCCGAGCTGCGCCTGGATGGGCCGTTGCCCGACTGCGCCGGGGTCGGCGCGGTGGCGGATGGGTTTGTCGTCACCTCAGGCCAGGGCCGTTGCCGTTTCTACGATTGCCGGCAGAAACAGCTGGTTGCCAAACCGCTGGAATTGCCGGCGGGGCTTTGGGATAACCATCTGCACCTGATTTGAAGCAAAAAAAAGGGCCTCGCATCGCAAGGCCCTGTTTCGGGGGTTTGAATCGTTTCAACTCTGCGGCCTCATCCCTTGAGACATCCCAAACATGAACAACAGCAACTCATGATCAGGCTTGACCGCCACACTCGCCTTGGCGACGCGCGGCAACAGGCATTGCCCGCCACCTTGCACCGCGCTGAGTACTTGTGTGCGAGGCTGTTCCCACGCTGCCAGGGCCAGGGCTGCAACGCCCATCGCCCCAACCAGGAACAGACCTCGTGCTATTTCTAGCTTCATCTGGTTAAACCCTTGATAGCGCTGCCAAACGCCGTCTCATAAAAGTAGCTGAGTTTTTCCCAGTCTGTACTGTTCCACGACGAATGGCGGCGCAGTTGCAGCATGTCATGGGAAGCCGCGCGATAAGCGGTCAGGCGCTGGCGGCATTTCTCGAAATCCAGCAGTGCCACTTCCACATTGGCCGAGTCGCCTTCACCCGTCACGCGTACAAAAATGTGCTTGATGTACAGGCAACCGTGTTGCCAGCGCCCTTTGTGCATACGCGCCAGGGTGCCAGCCAATTCCTTGAGCAGGCGCTCGTGGACCAACTCGCCATACTGTTCGCGACCACCGGCGGCGTACCAGTTTTCAATCTCGTCGAAGCCCTCCAGGGCGGCCGTGACCAGCAATGCCTTCCAACGGTGCTCGGGGTCGCGACGTGCTTCGCAAAAGACCATTTCCGGCACGCGTACATCCAGCATGCGCAGGCCCTTGAGTGCATCCCGCTCGCGAAGCACGGTGGGGCGTCCGAAGGGGTGCAGCCAGCTGCGGTAGATGTGTCCGGTCTGGCGCTTGCTGTAGAGCAAACGGCCATTGGCACTCGTCACTCGCTGCACACCACTTTCACCACCACGCCGACGATTGGGTTCCTCGACCCACTCGCCCTGCTGGCGCCAGAAATAATCGAAGCGTTCTTCGGGCGCTACATGACTGCCTGCTACGCACTCAACTGCCATCCTGTTACCTCTTGCGCAATACATACACTCGCCACATGGCGTAGAGCGGTATGAAGTCCAGGGATTCCTGAACACGAAAACCGGCCTGCTCAAACTCTGCTTCAACAGTAGCAGCCGGTAACACAAATCTGTTTTGGTAACCTTCCTGCTCACCTTTTTCGCGACGCTGTCCTTCGAGACGCTTGCGTTTCCACGCTTTGAAATTGCCATCGACCCACAGCGAAATAATCACGCTGTCGCGGGTAACGCGTTGAAACTCCCGCAGTATCGCCAGTCGATGCGCCGGCTCACCAATGTGGTGCAGCAGGCGCATACAGAAAATGCTGTCGACCGAGTTGTCCGGCAAATCAATGTCAAAAGCAGAGGTCTGCAAGGGCCGTACCCGTTTCACCACATCCGCCGGCTGGGCGACCGTCGCCACCTTCAACATCGAGGCCGAATTGTCGGCACCGATGATCACGCGGTTGGGTTTTTCAGCCAGCAGCGGCCAGAAACGTCCGGCACCGCACGGCAGGTCCAGCACCAGGCCAGGCTCACCGGCCATCGCCAGCGCGCCACGGGCCAATTGCTCGTCGCGTTTGTGGGACAACCGGCGAGCCAAATTGTCCTGATGCTTGAGCAAATATTCGTGGGCGTGCTGATCGTCGTACTTTTCGGAAAATTCGAGCTTGATCGGGGTAGACATCAACGGATCTCCAGTTGCTGATGCCTACAACCTTATGCAGCGAGCTGTGATCAACAGGTCAACCCGTTGTGAAAAACTTGTCCTGTCCAATCTCATACATTTCAAGACTTTACAGACACAAGCAATAGCATGGGGCCACCTTCGCCGAAGTACGGCGTACTTCGGCAGGATAGCGGCAGGGGATGGGATCAGGGTTTGACCTGACTCAATTCGACATGAAAGCGGCAGCCATTCGGCTCCATGGTACTCAGGCTGACGCTCCAGCCCTGGTTCTCGCAGATGCGCTGGACCAGCGACAGACCCAGGCCCAGGCCATCGCCGCGCTTTTCGTTGCCGCGCACAAAAGGCTCGAACATGGCTTCGCGCTTGTCTTCAGGGATGCCCACGCCGGTGTCCTCGACCACGAAGCCACTCGGCTCCAGGGTCAGGCGGATGAACCCCTGCTCAGTGTAGTGCAAGGCATTGCGCAGCAGGTTGCCCATCACCGCATGCAGAAAGGTGGCGTTGTAGCGCGTGTCCAGCGGGTTGCCGCGCTGATAGATCAACTCCAGGCCCTTGCGCTCGATGGGTTCGCGCCAGATACCGAGCAAGTCGTCGGCGACCTGCTCCAGGCTGACCTGCGGCGACATGGTGCCATCGTCATGCTCGGCACGGGCCAGCATCAGGAAGGTCTGCACCAGTTCGCGCATTTCCTCACAAGCCCGGGCGATGCGCTCAACCTGATTGCGCCCGCGCTGATCGATGGCCGGGTTTTCCAGCAACAATTCGCAAGAACTGGCCAGCACCATCAAGGGCGTGCGCAATTCGTGACTGACATCGCTGGTAAACAACTGCTCGCGGGACAACGCCTGGCGCAGACGCCCCAAGGTGGCATCGAAGGCCACGGCCAACTCACCGACTTCATCGGCCGCGTAGTCCGGCGCCAGCGGCGGCGCCAGACCGAGTAACTGATCGCGATGTCGCACCTGGCGGGCCAGGCGCACCACCGGCGCCATCACCTTGCGGGCCAGCACCCAGCCGAGGAATACCGCCAGCGCCAGGCTGAGCACGAAGCCCACCAGCACCACCGCAAACAATACGCGCTCACGCTCTTCGAAATCGCTCTGATCCTGCAGCAACACATAGCGGCGGCCATCGACCACTTCGACCATGGCGTGGTACGACAGCGCCTCGCGGAACACCTCATGAAAGCCCGGTTCCAGATGCCGCAGGTCCTTGGGCAATTCGAAATCGCCCGGCCCGCCGCTGAAGTAAAACAGCTGGTCCGGTTCGGGTCGGTGCCGCCAATCTTCGACAGTGTCCATCAGCAACAGACGTTGCAAGTCACCGCCGAGGCCTGCCGAAATCAACTTCTCTTCTACCAGGTGCACCGTGGCGACGATGCCCATGGCGAAGGCTCCCGCCACCAACGCGCTCATCAAGGCAAAGGCGATGATGATCCGCTGGGCAAGGCTTTGCTTAAACTCCATCTCGGCCCTCGGCCAGGCGATAGCCCACACCATGCACCGTCTGCAGCAACGGCTTGGCGAACGGCTTATCGATCACTTGGCGCAACTGGTGCACGTGGCTGCGCAGGCTGTCGCTGTCCGGGCAGTCATCGCCCCACAGCGCCTCTTCGAGGATCTCCCGGCGCAGTACATGCGGGCTCTTCTGCATCAGCACCGCGAGCAGTTTCAGGCCCACCGGGTTGAGCTTGAGCAGGCGCCCTTCGCGCGTCACTTCGAGGGTGTCGAGGTCGTAGCTCAGGTCACCCACTTGCAGGGCACGGCGACCGCCACCCTGGGCACGGCGCAGCACGGCTTCGATGCGCGCGGCCAATTCCGACAGGGCAAACGGTTTGAGCAGGTAGTCATCGGCGCCGGACTTGAAGCCCTGCAGCCGGTCATCCAACTGATCGCGGGCAGTGAGCATGATCACCGGCGTGTCGCGACGCGCGTCTTCGCGCAGGCGTTTGCACAAGGTGTAGCCATCAATGCCGGGCAGCATGATGTCGAGCACGATCAAGTCGTAATGTTCGGTGGCGGCCAGGTGCAGGCCCGACAGACCGTCCTGCGCGCAGTCGACGGTATAGCCTTTCAGCCCCAGGTAATCCGCCAGGTTGGCCAGAATATCGCGGTTGTCTTCAACCAATAAAATTCGCATGGGCAGTGTCTCCGTACGCGGTAACGGCCGTGTTGGCTCGCGCAGCTTAAGGCCAAGTGTGGCTCAGGGATAGAGCTGAAAGGCCCGTCGATAAAGGTTTTCAACTGATTGATCGGCTGAACGAGTTTTTCACTATAGCTTCACAAACTGACCACAGTGTCAGGGCGAAGATCGCCCCCCATTGATATAAGGAACATGGATATGGGTTTTGTCAAAACAGCGCCAATGCGCTATTTGCTGTTGATAACCGGTGCCTGGTTAGTGGTATTCCTGCTCACGCGCAGCGTGCTGCTCATCGCTCACCTGGATGAAGTCGGCGGCAATCTGCTGCCGGTGTTTGGCGTGGGCCTGCTCTACGACCTGGGGTTCCTGGCCTATGCGGCACTGCCGTTGGGGCTGTATCTGCTGCTGTGCCCACCGGCCCTGTGGCGCCGCCGCGGCCACCGCTGGTTCCTGCAGGCGGTGCTTACCGTCAGCCTGTTTGCCATGCTGTTCACGTCGGCGGCCGAGTGGCTGTTCTGGGATGAGTTCGGCGTGCGCTTCAACTTCATTGCCGTCGATTACCTGGTGTATTCCGATGAGGTGTTGAACAACCTGTTGGAATCCTATCCGATCGGCAAACTGCTGAGCCTGCTGGCGATGCTTGCGATTGTCTTCAGCGTGGTGTTGCGCAAGCCGTTCAATGCCGCGATGAGCGCGCCGCTGCCTGCGCTGCGTAGCCGTGTGGTGAATGCCTTGGCGCTGCTGGTTGTCGCCGGCCTCAGCCTGCAACTGATCAGCCAGGACAGCCCACGCACCCAGGGCGGCAACGCGTACAACAACGAGCTGGCGAGCAATGGCCCGTACCAATTTTTCGCCGCCTTTCGCAACAACGAGCTGGACTATTCACAGTTCTACCAAAGCCTGCCCACCGAGGTGGTCGCCAAACAGTTGCGCGCGGAACTGAGTGAGCCCAACGCGCGCTTCATCGACCAGGACCCGCTGGATATCCGGCGCGCGATCACCAACCCTGGAACACCGCGCAAACCCAACATCGTGTTGGTGACCATCGAAAGCTTCAGCGCCAAATACATGGGCAGCAATGGCGATGGGCGCAACCTCACGCCCAACCTCGATGCGTTGCGTAAACAGAGCCTGTATTTCAGTAACTTCTATGCCACCGGCACCCGTACCGACCGTGGCCTGGAGGCGATCACCCTGGCGATTCCCCCCACGCCGGGCCGCTCGATCGTCAAGCGCATCGGCCGGGAAAGCGGCTTTGCCAGCCTGGGGCAACAACTCAGTGTGATTGGCTATGACAGTGTGTTTGTCTACGGCGGGCGGGGTTACTTCGACAACATGAACGCGTTTTTCAGCGGCAACGGTTATCGGGTGGTCGACCAGAGCAGCGTGCCCGAAGCGGAAATTTCGTTTAAAAATGCCTGGGGCATGGCCGACGAAGACCTTTATCGCCAAACCCTGAAACTGGCCGATGCCGATTACGCCAAGCAGCAACCGTTTTTGCTGCAACTGATGACCACCTCAAACCATCGCCCCTACACCTACCCGGATGGGCGCATCGATATCAAATCCGGCAATGGTCGTGACGGCGCGGTGAAGTACACCGACCATGCCATTGGCGAATTCCTCGAGGCGGCCCGGCAGAAGCCCTGGTTCGATAACACGATCTTTGTGTTCGTCGCCGACCATACGGCCGGCAGCGCCGGCAAGGAAGACCTGCCGATCAGCAACTACCAGATTCCGCTGTTTATCTATGCACCGAAGCTGATCGACGCCCGCGAAACCGCACAACTGGCCAGCCAGATCGACTTGGCGCCGACGCTGCTGGGGCTGATCAACCTGAGCTACGAATCAACCTTCTTTGGCCGCAACCTGTTGCAGGACAATCCGCTGCCACCGCGCGTGGTGGTCGGCAACTACCAGCACCTGGGGCTGTTTGATGGCCAGGACCTGGCGATTCTCAGTCCCCGGCTGGGTTTGCGTCGTCACTATCAAGCCTTGGCGGCGAGCCAGGAAGTCCGGGTCGGCAGTGATGATCCATTGATCCAACGGGCGATCACCTACTATCAGGCCGCCAGTTATGGGTTCAAGCAGCAATTGCTGAGCTGGAAGCCGCCGAAGCCAGCGGCGCCACAGTTGAGCGCACGCTGACCCCGTAGAAGCGGGCTTGCCCGCGATAGCAGTGTGACTGGCACACCTCTTGTCGCGGTCAAGCCCTCTGTCACCAGCAAGCATGAATCCAGACACCCCAGCCCTCATAAAAAAGCCCCGCCTGCATCACTGCAGGCGGGGTTTTTTCAGTACGGGGGTAAGGCTGGCTTACATCATGCCGCCCATGCCACCCATGCCGCCCATGTCTGGCATACCGCCGCCAGCCGAGCCTTCAGCCTTCGGCTTGTCAGCAATCGCAACTTCGGTGGTCAGCAGCAGACCAGCGATCGAAGCGGCTGCCTGCAACGCGGAACGGGTCACTTTGGTTGGGTCCAGGATGCCCATTTCAACCATGTCGCCGTATTCGCTGGTTGCAGCGTTGTAACCGTAGTTACCTTTGCCGTTCTTCACTTCGTTGACCACAACACTTGGCTCGTCGCCGCTGTTGGAAGCGATCTGACGCAGTGGGGATTCAACGGCGCGACGCAGAACAGCGATACCGACGTTCTGGTCAGCATTGTCGCCTTTGAGGTCAACCAGCGCTTCCAGAGCACGGATCAGCGCAACGCCACCGCCAGGTACCACGCCTTCTTCGACGGCTGCGCGGGTTGCGTGCAGGGCGTCTTCAACGCGGGCTTTCTTCTCTTTCATTTCAACTTCGGAACCAGCGCCAACCTTGATCACTGCAACGCCGCCGGACAGCTTGGCCAGACGCTCTTGCAGTTTTTCGCGGTCGTAGTCCGAGGAAGTTTCGGCAACTTGGGCGCGGATCTGGTTGATACGCGACTGGATGTCGCCGTCAACGCCAGCACCGTCAACGATGATGGTGTTTTCCTTGGAGATGGTCACGCGCTTGGCGCTACCCAGGTTTTCCAGGGTGGCGCTTTCCAGGCTCAGGCCGATCTCTTCGGAGATAACGGTACCGCCGGTCAATACGGCGATGTCCTGCAGCATGGCCTTGCGACGGTCGCCGAAGCCTGGAGCCTTGACGGCTGCGACTTTAACGATGCCACGCATGTTGTTCACAACCAGCGTTGCCAGGGCTTCGCCTTCAACGTCTTCGGAAACGATCAGCAGTGGGCGGCCGGCTTTGGCAACGGCTTCCAGTACTGGCAGCATTTCGCGGATGTTGGAGATCTTTTTGTCGACCAGCAGGATCAGCGGGCTTTCCAGCTCGGCAACCATGGTTTCTGGCTTGTTGACGAAGTACGGGGACAGGTAGCCACGGTCGAACTGCATGCCTTCTACAACCGACAGTTCGTTTTCCAGGCCAGTGCCTTCTTCAACGGTGATCACGCCTTCTTTACCGACTTTTTCCATGGCTTCGGCAATGATGTCGCCGATGGAGCTGTCGGAGTTGGCGGAGATGGTGCCTACCTGAGCGATAGCCTTGGTGTCAGCGCATGGCTTGGACAGGTTTTTCAGCTCGGCAACAACGGCGATGGTGGCCTTGTCGATACCGCGCTTGAGGTCCATCGGGTTCATGCCGGCAGCGACGGCTTTCAGGCCTTCGTTGACGATCGACTGAGCCAGGACGGTAGCGGTGGTGGTGCCGTCGCCTGCGTCATCGTTGGCACGGGAGGCAACGTCTTTGACCAGCTGCGCGCCCATGTTTTCGAAACGGTCTTCGAGTTCGATTTCTTTAGCGACGGAAACGCCGTCCTTGGTGATGGTCGGAGCGCCGAAGCTCTTCTCGATGATCACGTTACGGCCTTTCGGGCCCAGGGTCGCTTTTACTGCGTCAGCCAGGATGTTGACACCGGTGAGCATTTTCTTACGGGCGGAATCGCCGAATTTAACTTCTTTAGCAGCCATGATCGATATTCCTTAAATACTTTGTAGTAACGGGAAAATGAGCGGGAAAATCAGTCTTCCAGAACAGCGAGAATCTCATTCTCAGCCATTACCAGCAGGTCTTCGCCGTCGACTTTCACAGTGTTGCTGCCGGAGTAAGGACCAAATACAACCTTGTCACCGACTTTAACGGCCAGCGCACGTACATCACCGTTTTCCAGAGTCTTGCCTGGGCCTGCAGCGACGATCACACCGTGGTTGGCTTTTTCAGCAGCCGAACCTGGCAGAACGATACCGCCAGCGGTTTTCTTTTCTTCTTCGCTGCGACGGATAACGACGCGGTCGTGCAGAGGACGAAGCTTGCTCATTGTCGATCTCTCCTAATTGTGTTTTTCATCGGCCGGTATCGGTACCGGCGGGTTGTATTCCGGCTGTGCCGGTCGCGCCTCGCCAAGCAAGACGCGGAAGTCTGTCTGGTGTCGCCACCAGAAACCTTGCGGTGACCGTTACATAAGGGCGCATAAGCTTATTACAAGGGGCCGGGCAGGAAATTTTTTTGCATCTGCCCGCCTATAAATGCAACACGGCACCCGAAGGTGCCGTGGCAATGGAGCGGTTATTTACTGTCGCGGTGCTCGAACTCGCCTTCGATCACATCACCTTCGCGTCCCAGGGGTTGGCGCGGAGCCGGGCCACCACGGGGTTGCAGGTCATCGGCGAATGCGCGCTGGCGAATCGCAGCTTCTTCGGCACGCTGGCGCATCTTGCCGGCCAGCAGCTTGCGGGTGACCGGCAACAGCATGACCAGGCCGACCACGTCGCTGATAAAGCCCGGCAGGATCAACAGACCGCCCGCCAAAGCCATCATCAGGCCTTCGAGCATGGTCTGGGCCGGCAACTCACCGCGGTTCAGGCTTTCACGCGCACGCAGTGCCGTGGCCAGGCCGGCGACACGCAGCACCAGAACGCCGAGCATCGAGCCGAGAATGATCAGCAGCAGCGCCGGGAAAAAGCCGATTGCACTGCTGACTTGTACGAATACGAACAGCTCCAACACCGGGAACAGCAGAAAGAGCAACAAAAAAGGGCGCATCAAATGGTTCCTCAACGCAAGAATGCCTTGCCAGTCCACCTTAGATGACGTCGCCATTTCGTGAATTCAAGCGTCAGCGCTGGCTTTTTTCGGCCAGACTTCGGCATGGGCCAATGAAACCAGGGCTTCGCGTACTTGTGTCGGCGTGTTGCAAGACGTTGCGAAAGGCAACCAGTGCAGCGATTGGCCAATACGCAGGTGCATGCCTTCGCTGTCGATACCGGCCAATTGCGCAGGCTCGAAGGTGGGCAAGCCGGTCAGGGCGACGTAGTGGGCGATGGCCTTGGTGTGATCGCTGTTCATGTGTTCAATCATGCTGCGCTCGGCCTTGCCCGCGAACGGATTGGCCAGGGTCAGCTGGTCGACCCAATGAATCGCGCCAAAGCCACCTATATAACGGTGGCGCACCGGCTTGAGCACCCAGAAGTCGAAATCGTGGGCCTTGTGATAGTTGGCCGAATCGGGGAAGTAGCGGTAATAACGCTCGGCGGCCGCCTCGATGGCAGCGCCGTCTTCGAGTTTCTCGGCTTCGGCCAGGTAAGTCAGGCGCCCCACTGCCTGCACATCGTCCGCTTCGCGCTCGCCGACCAGCAGCGAGCACTTGGGGTCTTTTTGCAGGTTATGGGTGTGCTGGGCGATGCGGCTGATCAGGATCAGCGGGCGGCCCTGCTCGTCCAGGCAATAGGGCACGACCGAACCGAAGGGAAAGCCGGGCATGGCCTTGGACAATGTGGAGAGAGCCCCACGGTATTCCTTGAGCAACAGCTCTCGGGCGTTCTTGGCAACGTGCGTGCTCAACGTATGACTCCTCGGGTATGCGGCCGCCCATAGCATATGGGAATGGATCTCAACACAAGGTAATCAATATCAGCAAAGGTTGCCAAGCGGGTTTTACGGCCGGATTACCAGGCCACGCCGAAGCCTGCGGTGTAGCGGGTCTTGCTCAGGCTGCTTTCCGAGTCGCCGCTGATAATGTCGCGCTCGGCCTTGAGGTTGAGCGAGGCCCACTCGGTGACTTTGTAGCGCAGGCCTATTTCCGAATCCAGGGAATAGGCGGCCGGCCCGGACAGCGGCTTGCCCACCTCGCCGCTGGTGAAGAACTCGACCGTCTTGCCTACCAGGTAGCGGTTGTAGTTCCACTTCATGGCCAGGGAATAGAAGTTGTCCTTGCCGCCATCGGCGTATTCATAGTCGGTGCGGTTGACCAGCGAACCGAGGGAGAACGCGCCCAATTCGTCGTCCCAGAACTGATAGCCCGGGCCGGTACCGACAGTGCGTTGACGGGACAGGTCTTCAACCTTGTCGCGCTTGTAGGTCAGGCGGCCCTGCCAGAACCAGTGCTCGGTGATGAACCGGTCGAGGTCGTATTCCAGCGCCCAGTTGTCGGTGGTGGTCACGTCGTCCTGGAACTCGCGGTTGTATTCGCCCTGCCCGGTATGGCGCCATTGGCCATGCCGTGCGGTGGTCTTGAAGTCGACGTCGTAGTCGTTGGTGTCCTTGTCGGCACGCTTGTAGTCCAGCGCCAGGTCGACATTGCCCTTCCACACCAGGTCTTCGATCACAGGCTTGGGCTTGATGATCTGCTGGATGCTCGCCAACTCGACAGTCTTGGGCGCTTCGCCATTGGCCAGGACCACCTTGCCATCGTCCGCCGCTTTCAGCGACTTGGCCTTCTCGCCGGTGTAGGCATCCTGCTTGACCAGCAGCTCCTGATCGCTTTCCAGGGTTTTCACCTGCTTCCAGTCGACCGGAATGGCGCCTGCGTAATCGGTCTGGATCAGCAATTTGCCACCGTCGAAGACCTTGATCTTGCCGGTCAGGCGGTCACCGTTCTTCAACCAGACGGTATCGGCCAGCAAGGGCGAGGAGGCGCTGAAAACAGCGAGGCACAGCAGGGTTCTGGACAACATAAGCAAGTAAGAGGCTCAAGGTTGGCGAAAAGGGGCACTTATCGTGTTAGATAGCTAGGACTGACTCAAGGATTCAGATTGAGTTCCATGCTCATTGCCATGTTCTCAGACGTTTCTTACAGATAGACCGCCATTCCCTACGGATAGACCCCAGTGAATCCAACCGCCGAAACGCCGCAAAGCCCCGCCGAAATGCGCCGCACCGCGCTGTACCTGACATTGGCGCAGGTCCCGCCAGGTTGCGTGGTGAGTTACGGCGAGTTGGCGCACTTGGCCGGCCTGGGGCGCGCGGCGCGCTGGGTGGGGCGCACCCTGAGCCAGCTTCCCGAGGACACCAAACTGCCCTGGCATCGTGTGCTGGGTGCCGGTGGTCGGATAAGTCTGCCCGTGGGCAGTGCCTCGGGCGACGAACAACGCGCGCGTTTGCGCGATGAAGGCATCACAGTCCGCAACAATCGCGTGGATATTCAGCGCCATGGCTGGCGCCCGGTAGAGCACAGCGGTTAGAGTGCGCGCTTTGTTTCCGTGAATCTGAGGCAGACTCCAGCCCATGCCCCGTAAAACCTGGCGCGCCGCGCTCGCCGCCTATGCCAGCCCCTCGACGTTAGTCCTGTTGTTGCTCGGCTTTGCCGCCGGCTTGCCTTACATGTTGGTGTTCTCGACGCTTTCGGTGTGGTTGCGTGAGGCCGGTGTGGCCCGCGAGACCATCGGCTATGCGAGCCTGATCGGCCTGGCATACGCCTTCAAATGGGTGTGGTCGCCGCTGCTCGACCAATGGCGCCTGCCGCTGCTCGGTAAACTCGGACGTCGTCGTTCCTGGCTGGTGCTGGCCCAGTCGCTGGTGATCCTCGGATTGATCGGCATGGGGTTCTGCGACCCGCAGAAACACCTGTCCTGGCTGATCGCCATTGCGGTAATCGTGGCCTTTGCCTCGGCGACCCAAGACATCGCAGTCGACGCCTACCGCCTGGAAATCGCCGACGACAGCCGCCAGGCCGCCCTCGCTGCCAGCTATATGTCCGGCTACCGGATCGCCGCCCTGCTGGCCACGGCCGGCGCGCTGTTTTTTGCCGAAGGCTTCGGTTCCACCGGTTTCAACTATAAGCACTCGGCATGGACCGGCACCTATGTGCTGTTCGGCGTGCTGATGATCCCGGCACTGCTGACCACCCTGTTCATGCGCGAACCCAATGTGCCATTGCGCACCCAATTGCAGGCCGGGCGCTACAGCTTCGTGCATCAACTGGTGTCGGTGTTCGTACTGATCGTGCTGCTGGTGTCGGTGCCCGCGATGTTTACCCAGCTGTACAACACCGACTTTGCCAGCGTGCTGTTCCACGGCATGAGCCTGTGGGAACTGCTGATGGAAGATCGCGCCTTCCTGCGCGCCATCCTCTATATCACCCTCACCGCCCTGTGCCTCTCGGCCATGGGTCGACGTGGCCTGGCGCCGGTGCTGACGCCGGTCAACGACTTTATCCTGCGTTACCGCTGGCAGGCCTTGCTGCTGCTGGGGCTGATTGCCACCTACCGGATGTCAGACACGGTGATGGGCGTGATGGCCAACGTGTTCTACATCGACCAGGGCTTCACCAAGGACCAGATCGCCGGGGTCAGCAAGATCTTCGGCCTGATCATGACCCTGCTCGGCGCCGGCATGGGCGGCCTGCTGATTGTGCGCTTCGGCATCCTGCCGATCCTGTTCATCGGCGGCGTGGCGTCGGCCGGTACCAACCTGTTGTTCGTCGCACTCGCGGACATGGGCCCGGACCTGCAGATGTTGATTTTCACCATCTCCCTGGACAACTTCAGTTCAGGGCTGGCGACGTCGGCCTTCGTCGCGTACCTGTCGAGCCTGACGAACCTGAAGTTCTCCGCCACGCAGTACGCGCTGCTCAGCTCGATCATGCTGTTGCTGCCGCGCCTGATCGGTGGGTACTCGGGAGTGATGGTGGAGAAGTTCGGGTATCACAATTTCTTCTTGATCACCTGCCTGCTCGGTGTGCCGACGCTGTTCCTGATTGCGCTGCACTGGTTTCAGGAGAATCGGCGGATTCGGTTGAATCCTCCGGCCGAGGACTGACACGACCGGTCACTGCAGGGGCTGGCTTGCCTGCGATGCGCACACCTTGGTCTACAGTGACAACGAGGTGATGCCAGCGCAGGCAAGCCAGCGCCTGCACAAAGGCTTTCGACAGAAGCCTCACCACGACCTGATGCCTGTACTCCAGCAGCAAGCGCCCGTACAATCCCAAGTCATTTCAAGTCCAAGCAACCGACAACGGCCTACCATGCGTACCAGTCAATATTTGCTCGCCACACAGAAAGAAACGCCTTCCGACGCGGTCGTGATCAGCCATCAGCTGATGCTGCGCGCCGGCATGATCCGCAAACTGGCCTCTGGCCTGTACACCTGGCTGCCCATGGGCTTGAAGGTGATGCGCAAGGTCGAAGCCATCGTTCGTGAAGAAATGAACGCCGCCGGCTCTCTGGAAGTGTTGATGCCGAGCACCCAACCGGCTGAGTTGTGGCAGGAATCCGGGCGCTGGGAAGAGTACGGTCCTGAGTTGCTGCGCTTCAAGGACCGTCATGGCCGCGACTTCTGCGCCGGCCCGACCCACGAAGAAGTGATCACCGACCTGATGCGCAACGAGCTGAGCAGCTACAAGCAGCTGCCGCTGAACCTGTATCAGATCCAGACCAAATTCCGTGACGAAATCCGCCCACGCTTCGGTTTGATGCGCGGCCGCGAATTCATCATGAAGGACGCCTATTCGTTCCACGCAGACCAGGCGTCCCTGCAGGTCACCTACGACCGCATGCACCAGGCCTACTGCAACGTGTTCACGCGCCTGGGCCTGAAGTTCCGCCCGGTTGAAGCGGACAACGGCTCCATCGGCGGCGCCGGCTCCCACGAATTCCACGTGCTGGCCGAGTCGGGCGAAGACGATATCGTCTTCAGCAATGGCTCCGACTACGCGGCGAACATCGAGAAAGCCGAAGCCGTGCCACGCGAAACTTCGCGTCCTGCGCCGGCGCAAGAGCTGCGCCTGGTCGACACGCCGGACACCAAGACCATCGCGGCGCTGGTGGAAAAATTCAATCTGCCGATTGAAAAGACCATCAAGACCCTGATCGTGCGTGCCGAGGAAGAAGGCAAGCTGATCGCCCTGGTGATCCGTGGCGACCACGAACTCAACGAAATCAAGGCAGCCCAGCAACCTGGCGTAGCCAGCCCGCTGGTCATGGCCACCGATGCCGAACTGCGCGACGCAATTGGCGCCGGCGCCGGCTCCCTGGGCCCGCTGAACCTACCATTGCCGATCATCATCGACCGCTCGGTCGAGCTGATGAGCGACTTCGGTATCGGCGCGAACATCGACGACAAGCACTACTTCGGCGTGAACTGGGAGCGTGACCTGCCGGTTCCGACCGTGGCCGACCTGCGTAACGTGGTCGCCGGTGACCCAAGCCCGGACGGCAAGGGCACCCTGGAAATCAAGCGCGGCATCGAAGTCGGGCACATCTTCCAGCTGGGCAACAAGTACAGCAAGGCGATGAAGTGCGAAGTGCTGGGCGAGAACGGCAAGCCGATCACCCTGGACATGGGCTGCTACGGCATTGGCGTATCGCGCGTGGTTGCCGCTGCCATCGAGCAGAACAACGACGAGAAAGGCATCATCTGGAGCGACGCCCTGGCGCCTTTCCAGATCGCCCTGGTACCGCTGCGCTACGAAACCGAGCAGGTACGCGAGGCTACCGACAAACTGTATGCCGAACTGACCGCCGCCGGTTTCGAAGTACTGCTGGATGACCGCGACAAGAAAACCAGCCCGGGCATCAAGTTCGCCGACATGGAACTGATTGGCATCCCACACCGGATCGTGGTCAGTGACCGCGGCCTGGCCGATGGCAATCTGGAATACAAAAGCCGGACCGAAGCCGAAGCCCAACCGTTGCCGGTGGCTGACGTGCTGTCTTTCCTCCAGGCGCGTATTCGTCGCTGAAAACCAGATCAAGAGAAGTCATGTTCAAGCGAAACACCAGAGCCCTGGGGGGCGCCGCCTTGTGCGGCGCCCTGCTGGTCAGCGGCTGCGCCAACCAGATGTCGCAACGCAGTGAGCACGAGGAGCGGGTCGAGCGTAAATTGCTCGACCATAGCTTGCAGATCGATGTCGGCGAACCCAAAGTGCTGGAGCTGCCGCAACGCCGGGTCCGCATTCACGAGCAGAAGACCTTCGAGGTCACCGAGTTCGAAGTCACCCGTCGTTACGACCGCTACACCCCCTACCAGCCCTGGCGCAAACTCTACGAGATGCCCCTGGGCGCGGTTGCCCTGGTCGCCGGCGCGGGCGCCAACGTGGTGAATATCTTCGCCCTCGGCAACCTGCCGACCAGCATGACCCACGACTGGCTGACCTACGGCGTGGACGGCCTCAACCCGTTCATGAACGTGCAATCCCATGGCCGTGCGCAACAGAACCTTGCAGGCATCGATGAAGTCCAGCGCGACAAGCGCGTGGAGTATTCGAGCCTGCCCTGGAGCGAACGCCCGGTACAGGTGACTGCCGGCAAGCAGATCCATGAGCTGACCACCGACCGTAACGGCGTGCTGCGCCTGAACCTGTTGGACAGCCCGTTTGCCGAGCAGGACCTGAACCGTGTCACGACCTTGAAGATCAGCGTGGAAGATGGCCAGGACGACGTGCATTCCGACTCGACCCTGGCGATCAGCAACACCCTGCGCGGCAAGTTGCTCGAAGCCCACGGCCTGATCTACGACGACCTGGAAGATGACGAAGTGAGCCAGTGGGTGCACCGCGTCAAACGCCTGTCGGAGCTGGGCCTGGAAGAAGAAGCCAGCGAACTGGAACAAAGCCTGATCGAACTGACACGCAATGATCCGGAGTTGCAGCAGGAGTTTCTGCAGGCGCTGACCAAGGATGCGGGGCGACTCGTCGCAGATCCGGGCGCACGCTGAACACCGCCCTGTAGGAGAACGGCTTGCCGGTCTCCTGCAGGATTAACGGGTAAACAGTTCGAGCTGTTCGTTGCCGCCGCTCAGGTCCAGCAACCGCACGCCAATCCCCAGCAACCGCACCGGCTTTGCACCGCGATTGAACGCCTGGGTCAACAGCTGTTGATAACTTTCCAGGTCCCGCCCTGCCCCGGCCTGCTCCAGGGTCGTCTGGGTAAAGTCATGAAACTTCACCTTCACAAATGGCTTGCCCGCCCGGTAGCTGCTGTCGATGCGCGCCATACGCCCGGTCAGGGTTTCCATCAGTTCGGGCAATTTGGCCAGGCAGCTTGAAAGGTCCGGTAGATCCACATCGTAGGTGTTTTCGACACTGATCGATTGCCGTCGGCTGTCATTCTGCACCGCGCGATCATCAATCCCACGGGCCAGGCTCCACAGTCGCTCGCCAAAACTGCCGAATTCGCGTACCAACGCCAGCTTGTTCCAGTCACGCAACTGCAGACAGTCTTCGATACCCAGGCGCGCCAGCTTGTCGGCGGTGACCTTGCCCACGCCATGCAGCTTGCTCACCGGCAATTGCGAGACAAAATCTTCGACCTGGTCCGGGGTAATCACAAACAGGCCGTTGGGCTTTTTCCAATCGCTGGCAATCTTCGCCAGGAACTTGTTCGGTGCCACGCCGGCAGACACGGTGATGTGCAATTGGTTGGACACCCGCCGACGAATATCCTGGGCGATACGCGTGGCGCTGCCGCCAAAGTGGGGGCATTCGGAAACATCCAGGTAGGCCTCGTCCAGCGACAACGGCTCGATCAGGTCGGTGTAGTCACGAAAGATCGTCTGGATTTCCTTCGAGGCTTCTTTATAGGCCTCCATGCGCGGCTTGACGATGGTCAGGTCCGGGCAGAGCTTCAAGGCATGGCGGGACGACATGGCCGAGCGCACGCCGTAGGCCCGCGCCTCGTAGTTGCAGGTAGCGATCACCCCACGCCGGTCTGCCGAGCCGCCGACGGCCAGGGGCTTTTGCGCCAGGCTCGGGTCATCGCGCATCTCGATGGCGGCGTAGAAGCAATCACAGTCGACGTGGATGATTTTGCGTTGCGTCATATAAACAGAGGGTTGATTCAACGGATGGCCAGTATCGCACTCACCCCTGTATATAGCACCAGTAGTTTGAATCTTCCGCTTAAGCGGTAGGAAATTTCCCAGATGAATTTATTTTCTCAATCGAATTTCGCCTGCCGATAGAGCTGAAACCCTCGGCCAGACTGGCCCGGAGCGGCCCTGCCGGCTTGAATGGAGAGCTAACCGATTGAACCACAAGCGCTTTTCTTCGATTCACAGGTTGACACACTGGCGTTCCTCTGTAGAATGCCGACACACAGACGCGGGATGGAGCAGTCTGGTAGCTCGTCGGGCTCATAACCCGAAGGTCGTCGGTTCAAATCCGGCTCCCGCAACCAAACATCAAGAAAGGCTACTCGAAAGAGTGGCCTTTTTTGTGCGCGTCAGTTTTTCATGCCTGCGATCGCATGCGCTTCACCACGAACGGCTTGGCAGTCCGACGCAGGTCAAGCCTGCTCGCCATAAAATTCGTTTTCTATCGCGAACTTAGGTGGCTTGAGCGGCTGATTCACACTTATTTGACCCGTCGGCCCATTAACGGTTGACACCTCGCCGTTGGGCTGTAGAATGCCGCCCACAGACGCGGGATGGAGCAGTCTGGTAGCTCGTCGGGCTCATAACCCGAAGGTCGTCGGTTCAAATCCGGCTCCCGCAACCAAACATCAAAAAAGGCTACTCGAAAGAGTGGCCTTTTTTGTATCCGGTGAAAAAGTTCTTCTGAAACAATGGCATGGCATCTTTCATGAAACCGTACACGGTTTGTAGAGTCCATCTCATTGCAAGCTATGCTAAGACGCAGGTACTACCCTCTACGACCAATGGCCGCAGTCGCCCCACCCGGTGATACGCGTTAATATTTGTAATTATTTTGTCCATAGGGATTGGTAACTTGGCTGGATACCTCCATCCTGTCGCGCACAATCCACGAGGTGATTGATGCGCGCCAACTCGTCTGAACCACAAGACACCGTCACAGCAGAACAACCGATCGCTCCCACCCGTTTGCGCTGGCTGGATCTGTTGAGCAAATACCGGCAACCCATCGGGTTGGCTGTCACCCTGTTGCTGTTCGCAATTGCCTTGATCGCCTGCCGACACTTGCTGCTGGAGCTGGACCTCTATGCCCTCCACGATTCGATCCTGGAAGTGCCCAGGCCCGCATTGCTCGGCGCATTTGCAGCGGCCGTCGTGGGTTTCATCATTCTGTTGGGCTATGAGTTTTCCGGCGCGCGCTACGCCGGGGTGAAACTGCCCGCCAAGACCCTGGCCCTGGGCGGCTTCACTGCGTTTGCCATCGGCAACGCCATCGGCCTGTCGATGCTCTCGGGCGGTTCGGTGCGCTACCGTTTATATGCACGTCATGGCATCGGCGCGTCGGAAGTCGCCCACATGACCGTGTTCGCCAGCCTGGCGCTGGGCTGCGCCCTGCCACCGTTGGCGGCATTGGCCACCTTGAGTAACCTGCCGGCCGCGTCGACCTATCTGCACCTGCCGCAAACCCTGCTCGGCGGCATTGCCGGCGCCGTGCTGCTGCTGTCGGCCGTGCTGTGCATCGGCATTTATCGCCGCCGCCTGCCGGAACAGCCCTACCCCGACAACCTGCTGGTGAAAGCCGGCCGTCGCACCCTGCGCCTGCCTGGCCGGCGCCTGACCTTCCTGCAACTGATCATTACCGCACTGGATGTGGCCGCTGCTGCCACCGTCCTTTATATGCTGCTGCCGGAAGCGCCGCCCTTCGGGCCCTTCCTGCTGGTGTACCTGCTGGCCCTGGCTGCCGGCGTGCTCAGCCATGTACCGGGTGGCGTGGGAGTGTTCGAAGCAATCCTGCTCGCGGCCTTTGCCGACAAGCTGGGCGCCGCGCCATTGGCTGCCGCACTGCTGCTGTATCGCATGATCTATGTGGTGCTGCCGCTGCTGATCGCCTGCGTGTTCCTGCTGGTCAATGAAGCGCAGCGCCTGTTCCAGACGCAACAAAGCCTGCGGGTGGCCTCCGGCCTGGCGGCACCGGTACTGGCCGTACTGGTTTTTTTGTCCGGCGTGGTCCTGCTGTTTTCCGGCGCCACGCCGGAAATCGACTCACGCCTGGAAAACATCGGCTTCCTGATTCCTCATCGCCTGATTGATGCCTCGCACTTTGGTGCCAGCCTGATCGGCGTGCTGTGCCTGCTGCTCGCCCAAGGCTTGCGTCGTCGCTTGTCGGCCGCCTGGATGCTGACCATGGTGCTGCTGCTGACGGGCGCCCTGCTCTCGCTGCTCAAAGGCTTCGACTGGGAAGAAGCCAGCTTGATGATCATGACGGCGGTGCTGCTGGCGATCTTCCGGCGCTCGTTCTACCGCGCCAGCCGCCTGACCGAACTGCCGTTCTCGCCGCTGTACCTGGTGGCCAGCGTCTGCGTGCTGGGGGCCTCGATCTGGCTGCTGCTGTTTGCCTATCAGGATGTGCCTTACAGCCATCAACTGTGGTGGCAGTTCACTCTGGATGCCAACGCCCCGCGCGGCCTGCGTTCGCTGCTCGGCGCCGCAGTCCTGCTGGTGATCGTATCGCTGACCTGGCTGCTGCGCACCGCGCGCCCGGTGATCCACCTGCCGACTCCTGACGAGCTGGAGCGTGCCACCAAGATCCTGATGGCCTCCTCGCAACCCGACGGCGGCCTGGCACTGACCGGTGACAAGGCGCTGCTGTTTCACCCCAACGACGAGGCTTTCCTGATGTATGCCCGTCGCGGGCGTAGCCTGGTAGCCCTGTACGACCCGATCGGCCCGACCCAGCCGCGCGCCGAAATGATCTGGCAGTTCCGCGACCTGTGCGACATCCACCACGCGCGCCCGGTGTTCTACCAGGTCCGCGCCGAGAACCTGCCGTACTACATGGACATCGGCCTGACCGCGATCAAGCTGGGTGAAGAGGCGCGTGTCGACCTCAAGCGCTTTGACCTGGAAGCCAAGGGCAAAGAGATGAAGGACCTGCGCTACACCTGGAACCGTGGCAGCCGTGACGGCCTGTCCCTGGAGATCCATGAACCCGGCACGGCCCCCATGGATGAACTCAAGGTCATCTCCGATGCCTGGCTGACCGGCAAGAACGTGCGGGAAAAAGGCTTTTCCCTGGGACGCTTCAGCGACGACTATCTCAAGCACTTTCGCATCGCGATCATTCGCTTCGAAGGGCGCCCGGTAGCCTTCGCCAACCTGCTCGAGACCTACAACCACGACCTGGCCAGTCTCGACCTGATGCGCGCCCACCCGGACGCGCCCAAGCTGACCATGGAGTTCATGATGGTCGGCCTGATTCAACATTATAAGAGTCACGGCTACGCCCGCTTCAGCCTCGGCATGGTGCCGTTGTCGGGCCTGCAACCGCGCCGGGGCGCCCCGCTGACCCAACGATTGGGCTCGATGGTGTTCCGCCGCGGCGAGCAACTGTATAACTTCCAAGGCTTGCGCCGCTTCAAAGACAAGTTCCAGCCTGACTGGGAACCCCGTTATATGGCCGTGCCCGCAGGACTCGATCCGCTGGTGGCACTGGCCGATACCGCCGCCCTGATCGCGGGCGGCTTGACTGGATTGGTGAAACGCTGATGATTCGACGCTCCTGGCGGTATGTATTGGCCTTTGTTGTGCTGCTCGCCCTGATCCTGGGTGGTGGCTATTGGTACTGGAACCGCCCTGCCCCACAGCCGACCCTGGAGCAACTGCCCCAGGCCGACGGTTCGGTCATGACCCGCGTAACCCCCGCCGGCACGGCAAAGGCCCGTGTGGCCGTGGCGGTGCTGGCCGATTCAACCCTGACCGACAGCCAACTGATCGCCCTGAGCCAGGGCGGCAAGGCGCAGATCGTCCAGGTAATCCTGCCCAAGGATGACTGCACGCTGCAGGAACAAGCGCTGCAAGGCGCCCTGGCCCAGCTCAAGGGCCCGGCGACCCTGGTCAGCGGTATCGGCCCGGGTGCCAGCCTGGCCTGGCGCTGGCTGGCGGCACAGAACGACGACAAGGCCAACGCCATCTCCGTCGGCTTCGCCATGACCCAGGAAGGCTGCAAGGACCCGCTGCCGAAAACGTCCGCACACGGCAGTTGGCTGGTGGCCTGGAACGACAACCCTGACGACGATGCGGCCAGTTTCGTACGCGACACACCGCGCGCCACTACCAGCATCAGCGACTACGACATCCATTACCCGCAAGTGCTGAACAACGAGTTGCGCAAGCAGTTGGTGGGTTCGGACAACGGCGGCCTGGCGATTCCCGTGGTGGAAGTACCCGCGGGCCAGGCCAAGGACACGGTGACGCTGTTCCTCTCCGGTGACGGCGGCTGGCGTGACCTGGACCGCGATGTGGCCGGCGAAATGGCCAAGATCGGCTACCCGGTGGTGGGCATCGACACCCTGCGCTACTACTGGCAGCACAAGACCCCGGAACAAAGCGCCAAGGACCTCACCGAGCTGATGCAGCACTACCGTCAGAAGTGGGGCACCAAGCGCTTCGTGCTGACCGGTTACTCGTTCGGCGCCGACGTGCTGCCGGCGATCTACAACCGCCTGCCGGAAAACGAGCAGCAGCGTGTGGACGCAATCATCCTGCTGGCGTTCGCCCGTACGGGCAGCTTTGAAATCGAAGTGGAAGGCTGGCTGGGCAATGCCGGCAAAGAAGCCGCGACCGGCCCGGAAATGGCCAAGCTGCCGGCGGATAAAGTGGTGTGCATCTACGGCGCCGAAGAAGTCGACGAGAGCGGCTGCACCGACAAGACTGCGGTGGGCGAGGCAGTGAAACTGCCGGGTGGGCATCACTTCGATGAGAACTACCCGGCGCTGGCTCAGCGCTTGGTGGACATCATTGTGAAGCACCAGGCCAAGGAAAAAACCGAGTAGCTTCAGGCTGTACTCAGGCCCCAATGTCGGCGGGGTTATGTGGGAGCTGGCTTGCCTGCGATAGGGGCGCCGCGATGTGACGGACACATCAGGGTGATGCTATCGCAGGCACGCCAGCTCCCATATTTGCTTTGCAGTGTGGGCGACCGCTAGCGCGGCTCGATATGCGCGATCATCAACTGCACGGTTTCCTGCCCACGGAACTCGTTCACGTCCAGCTTGTAGGCCAATTCCACCCAACGCACTGTCGGGTTGGGCCAGACCTCACGGTCCACCCCAAACGCAATGCCATCGAGCTTCACCGAGCCGCATTCGCTCTTGAGCACCACCTTCAGGTGCCGCTCCCCCACTACGCGCTGTTCTACCAGCTGAAACACCCCATGAAACAACGGCTCGGGAAAGTGCTGCCCCCACGGCCCGGCATGCCGCAAGGCGCGCGCCAGTTCGAGGTGAAACTCTTCAACCGCCAGGGTGCCGTCGGACAGCAGGCGCCCGGTAAGGTCTTCTTCGCGCAGTTGCCGACGCACTTCAGCATCAAAGGCTTCGGCAAACAGTGGGAAATTCGCCTCGGGCAATGTCAGACCCGCCGCCATGGCGTGACCGCCGTATTTGGCGATCAGGTTGGGATGCTGGCTTGCGACCACCGCCAGGGCATCACGGATGTGGAAACCCGGCACCGAGCGCCCAGAGCCCTTGAGCAGGCCATCACCGGCGTCGGCGAAGGCGATGGTCGGGCGGAAGTAACGTTCCTTCATGCGCGACGCCAGAATCCCGATCACGCCCTGGTGCCACTCCGGGTCGAACAGGCACAACCCATAGGGCATCGACTCCACCGGCAGGTCCTTGAGCTGGGCCAGGGCCTCGCGCTGCATGCCTTGTTCGATGGATTTGCGGTCCTGGTTCATGCCGTCCAATTGCGCAGCCATTTCCCGCGCCGCCGCGAAATCAGTGGTGAGCAGGCATTCGATGCCCAGGCTCATGTCATCCAGGCGTCCGGCGGCGTTCAGGCGTGGCCCGAGGATAAAGCCGAGGTCGGTGGAGGTAATCCGCGCGGCATCGCGCTTGGCCACTTCGAGGATCGCCTTGATCCCCGGCCGCGCGCGACCGGCGCGAATACGCTCCAGGCCCTGATGCACGAGGATGCGGTTATTGGCATCCAGGGGCACTACGTCGGCCACGCTGCCCAGGGCCACCAGGTCGAGCAGTTCGCCGATGTTCGGCTGGGGCTTGTTGTCGTACCAGCCCAGGCTGCGCAAACGCGCGCGCAGGGCCATCAGCACATAGAAGATCACGCCCACGCCGGCCAATGCCTTGCTCGGGAACTCACAGCCCGGCTGGTTCGGGTTGACGATGGCGTCCGCCGCCGGCAATTCATCCCCCGGCAAGTGGTGGTCGGTGACCAGTACCTGCAACCCCGCCGCCTTCGCCGCCGCCACGCCTTCGACGCTGGAGATGCCGTTGTCCACGGTGATCAGCAACTGCGGCTCCCGCTGCAGGGCCACCGCGACGATTTCCGGGGTCAGGCCATAGCCATATTCAAACCGGTTGGGCACCAGGTAGTCGACATGCGCCGCCCCGAGCAGACGCAAGCCAAGGGTGCCCACGGTGCTGGCGGTGGCGCCATCGGCGTCGAAGTCGCCCACGATCAGGATGCGCTGGCGCTGCTCCAATGCGGTCACCAGCAGGTCCACTGCCGCGTCGATGCCCTTGAGTTGCTGGTAGGGAATCAACCGCGCCAGGCTTTTGTCCAGTTCAGCCTCGGACTGCACCCCGCGCGCGGCGTAGAGACGCGTCAACAGCGGTGGCAATTCACCGAGAAACGGCAGGACAGCAGGCAACGGGCGAGGATCGATACGCATGGGGTGACGGAAGCTTCTCTTCTAGTACAACGGTTAAACAACAATGCTGAAAGCAACATGGATCAACTGTAGGAGCCGGCTTCTGTGGGAGCGGGCATATGTGGGAGCGGGCATATGTGGGAGCTGGCTTGCCTGCGATGCAGGCACCTCGGTCTTTCAGCTATACCGAGGTGATGCATTCGCGAGCAAGCCCGCTCCCACACAACCCAGCGCCCACAGGTTCAGCCGCGCTCGCCGACCAGCCACTGCAGCTGCACTTCATGCTGGCCGCGATCATCGGTCACGAAGATCGTGCCTTCGCTGATCATCACGTCCCACTTGATCACGCGCGGCATGTCCTTGGCCAGGGTCTCGAGGACGTCCTGCGGCACCGCAGCGATGTGCACGTTCTTGAGGTTGTTGGCCACGGGCACCACTTTGCCTTCCCACACACGCAAGCTGCCGTAGGCCAGCAGGCTGGTGCGCTCGGTGCGACGCGAGCACCAGGTCAGGCGGTCGGCATCCGGCTGGCCGACTTCGATCCAGTGCAGGACCCGGTCATCCAGGCTTTTTTCCCACAGGGCTGGCTCGTCTACATCTGACAGGCCACGCCCGAACGACAACTGCTCGTTGTACCAGAGGGCGTAGGCCAGCAGACGCACGGTCATGCGCTCTTCGGTTTCCGAAGGGTGGCGGGCGATGGTCTGCTTGACGCTCTCGTACACCGAGCGGTCGAGGTCGGTGAGGTTGAGTTCGAATTTGTAGGTCGTGGACGGCTGGGCCATGAACGGACTTCTAGAGACAGGAAAAGGCAGCCAGTCTAACCGATGGCGAGGCCATTCAACGAATCCTGCGCAGCATCATCCTTATCCCTGGGCCGCTCGCCTATGTTAAAAGGCTTCACACCACCGCCCCGCGCAGAAAAGGATCCTCATGTCGTTTAATGCCAAACCGCTTGCCGGCCTGAAAGTCATCGAACTCGGCACCCTGATCGCCGGCCCGTTCGCCTCACGCATCTGCGCCGAATTCGGTGCCGAGGTGATCAAGGTGGAATCGCCGGATGGCGGCGACCCGCTGCGCAAGTGGCGCAAGCTGTATGAAGGCACGTCGCTGTGGTGGTTTGTGCAGGCGCGCAACAAGAAGTCGCTGACGCTGAACCTCAAGCACCCGGACGGCCTGGCGATCCTTAAGCAGCTGCTGGCCGATGCCGACATCCTGATCGAGAATTTTCGCCCCGGCGTGCTGGAAAAACTCGGCCTGGGCTGGGAAACCCTGCATGCGCTCAACCCCAAGCTGGTCATGGTGCGTCTCTCGGGCTTTGGCCAGACCGGACCGATGAAGGACCAGCCGGGTTTCGGCGCGGTGGGCGAATCCATGGGCGGGCTGCGCTACATCACCGGTTTCGAGGACCGCCCACCGGTGCGCACCGGGATCTCCATCGGCGACTCCATCGCTGCGCTGTGGGCCGTGATCGGAGCGCTGATGGCGCTGCGTCATCGCGAAGTCAACGGCGGCCTGGGCCAGGTGGTCGACGTGGCGCTGTACGAAGCCATCTTCGCGATGATGGAAAGCATGATCCCCGAGTTCGATGTGTTCGGCTTTATTCGCGAACGTACCGGCAACATCATGCCCGGCATCACCCCATCGTCGATCCACACCAGCGCGGACGGCAAGCACGTGCAGATTGGCGCCAACGGCGATGCGATCTTCAAGCGCTTCATGTCGGCCATCGGTCGCGAAGACCTGGCCAACGATCCTGCACTTGCCAGCAACGACGGGCGGGACAGCCGCCGCGACGAGCTGTATGGCGTGATCGACCGCTGGGTCAACGCGCTGCCCCTGGAGCAGGTGGTGGAGCAGTTGAATCAGGCCGAGGTACCCGCCAGCCGTATCTACAGTGCCGAAGACATGCTCGGCGACCCGCAATTCCTGGCCCGGGAGATGTTCCTCAAGGCCCAGCTCCCGGGCGGCAAGGACTTCAAGATGCCCGGGATCGTGCCCAAGCTGTCGGACACGCCGGGTAGTTGCGAATGGGTAGGGCCACAGTTGGGCGAACACAACGGCGTAGTGCTGGGTGAGTTGGGATACGACGCCGCTGCCATCGTCCGCTTGCGTGAGGAAGGCGCAATCTAATGGCGTCCCGGTGCAAACGCTGGCTCTTGAAACTGGGCGTCGCCACCCTGATGGCCGGCGGCTGGCTCTCGTCAGCGCGGGCCGAAGACACGCTGATCTGGCTGCTGCGCGATTTGCCGCCGCTGACCATTTTCGAAGGACCGAGCAAAGGCCAGGGCGCATTGGACCAGTTGCTGCCAATCCTGGCCGTGCGTCTGCCGGAGTATCGTCACCAGGTGCTGCACGTCAACCGCGCGCGCGGCACGCAAATGTTGCGCGAACCCTCGTTCACCTGTGACCCCTCGTTGCTGTGGACGCCGGAGCGGGCCAAGTACGTGGTGTTTTCTCGCCAGGCGTTTGCAGTGCCCAGCAACGGCGTGACGATCCGGCGCAGCCAGCAGGACGCCATGGCGTCGTTTATCGTAGACGGCCAGTTCGACCTGCAAGCATTTCTCGATGCTCACAGGACGCGGGTGGGCGCCACGGCGGAGCGCAGCTACGGGCCAGTCATCGATGAGCAACTCAAACACGTCGACGCGCACAAACTCGCCCTCCACTACGGCAACGACGCCCTCGGCAGCTTGTTGCAAATGCAGCGCCTCGGACGGTTGGAGGCGGTATTGGGTTATTGGCCGGAAATCCGCTATCACGCACTGCAACAGGGGATTGCGTCCAACGACCTGAGTTTCTATCCGATCAAAGGCACAGCGCCCTACCAACGTACGCATATCGCGTGCTCGGATACGCCCCTGGGGCGCCAGGCCATCGAACGGATCGACCAGGTGCTGCTCGACATCCCTCAGGAACGCGTGCAGCAGTCCTACGCCGCGTGGCTGGATCCGCTCATGCGCGAGCAGTACCTGCGCGACAACCCACGGTTTTTCCAGGATTCACCCGTGCCGTGACAAATCGCGGGCAAAAAGAAACCCCGAAGAGTGGGGAGACACTTCGGGGTTAAACGTGGCCTTACAAAGACCAGTACAACAAGGCACAAACACCGGAGCACAATGTTTGCTCTTGCTGTTACAAAATCTGACAGGCCCTGCAGTCGGAAGTTTCCGCGTATAAACAATTCTTCATGCGACAGCAGCGCTGCGGGTCTGGGCAGCATTGCGCAAGGCCGCGATAACCGAGGGCTCCAGTCGCCCTTCGGCGATCTTGAGGTCGCGCAGCAGGCAATCCACAACATCCACCAGCACGCGTTTATCCATCAATTGCGCCTGGTCGACTTCACGCTCGACCACAATCGCGCCAGCAGGGTTTTTCACCGTCACCAGGCATTCGCCCTGCACGCCAGAGGTGGTCAGCGTAACCAGATAAGGGCTCAGTGCTTCTTCGAGCAATAGGCTGATACTTTCCATCTCGATCACCACTCAATAGTTCGGGAACAATCGTTTCAACGGGAGCTGCATCTATCCTAAGTGACTGGTTGTGACGTAGGAAAGTTCGCTTTTTCGTCTTTATGGGGCCGTCAGGGAGTGACGAGGACCAGCATGCGCCAGCAACATGACAACGAAAAAACGGCGGCACATAAGTGCTTACGCAATGGGCTGCTGTTTTGGGGTTCGCCGGGCGCGCAGGTCGGGGGTGAATCCTATACTCGGTGAGCGCTGGTCACTCTGCCACGCGGGTAAAAGCGCATGTAAAGGCCCTTATTGCGAAGGATGAAGACGATGATGGAAAACAATGAACAGCAGGCAGCAATGGAGAGAATGCATGCCGATGTCCGGCGCATCTATGCCGAAATATCACGCATGCAGGCTGAGCAAGACAAGCTCAAATCAGAATCCCTGAAGATAAACTGCGAGACTTTCTGGTACCCAATGGGTGTCGCCATGGCAGTCGTTGCGACGATCGCGTCGATCACCGGAGCGGCGATTAAATTACTTATATAGCCAGCACGCTGTCGGGCCTGCCATAAAAAACGCCGCTGACCCAAGGATGGGAAAGCGGCGTTTTTGTCTGCGCAGTTCGCCTTACAAAGGCTTGCCGCGATTGCCATGCTGGCTGACAAACGCCTGCACAGCCTTCAGGTCATTGGCCAATACGGTGCAACGCTCTTCACGCTCGAACAGGTTAGCCAAGTGCTCCGGCAGCTCCAGCGCCTTGCCGACACCCGCCTTCTCCACCGCTTCGGGGAATTTGACCGGGTGCGCAGTGCCGAGGATCACCATCGGGATGTCCAGGCTGCGACGGCATTCGCGGGCGGCCTTCACGCCGATGGCGGTGTGCGGGTCAAGCACCTCGCCGGTCTGGGCGTAGACTTCGGCGATGGTCTCGCAGGTTTGTTCATCATCCACGGCCAGGGAGTCGAACAGCTTGCGGGTTTCGGTCCAGCGCTCTTGCTCGACGCTGAAACCGCCACCTTGCTTGAAGCTGTTCATCAACTCGGCCAGGGCCGCGCCATTGCGACCGTGCATATCGAACAGCAAGCGTTCGAAGTTCGACGAAACCATGATGTCCATGGACGGCGACAGAGTCGCGTGCAGGGTTTCCTTGACGTACTGGTTGCCGCTCATGAAGCGGTGCAGGATGTCGTTGCGGTTGGTGGCGACGATCAATTGGTTGATCGGCAGGCCCATGTTGCGGGCCAGGTAGCCGGCGAAGATATCGCCGAAGTTGCCGGTCGGCACCGAGAACGACACCGAGCGCGCCGGGCCACCGAGCTGCAGGGCAGCGTGGAAGTAGTAGACGATCTGGGCCATGATCCGCGCCCAGTTGATCGAGTTCACCGCCACCAGGCGCGTGCCCTTGAGAAAGCTCTGGTCGGCGAAGCTGTTCTTGACCATTTCCTGGCAGTCATCGAAGTTGCCTTCGATGGCGATGTTGTGGATGTTCTCACCGAAGATGGTGGTCATCTGCCGGCGCTGTACTTCCGACACACGCTTGTGCGGGTGCAGGATGAAGATGTCGACGTTTTCGCAGTGCTTGCAACCTTCGATGGCGGCCGAGCCGGTATCACCAGAGGTGGCGCCGATGATCACCACGCGCTCGCCACGCTTCTCCAGCACGTAGTCCAGCAGGCGACCGAGCAGCTGCAGGGCGAAGTCCTTGAACGCCAGGGTCGGGCCGTGGAACAGCTCCAGCACCCACTCGTTGCCGTTCAGTTGACGCAACGGCGCGATGGCGCTGTGGGAAAACACCCCGTAGGTCTCTTCCAGGATCTTCTTGAAATCGGCATCCGGAATGCTGCCGGTGACGAACGGGCGCATCACCCGGAACGCCAGCTCGTGGTACGGCAGGCCGGCCCACGAAGCGATTTCTTCCTGGGTGAAGCGTGGCAGGTTTTCCGGCACGTACAGGCCGCCGTCGGTGGCAAGGCCTGCCAGCAGGACGTCTTCGAAATTCAGGGCCGGTGCCTGGCCGCGGGTGCTGATGTAACGCATAGGGGCAAACCTTCGGTTTGGGCTGCAAGCTTCAAGTGACAAGCTGCAAGTAACAGCAGATCTGCTTTTACTTGCAGCTTGCAGCTTGGCGCTTGCAGCTGAATTAATTTAGATGTTCGACGCGAATACGAACGACCGGCCCAACCACGCCCTGAAGAGCTTCGAGAGCCCGGATGGCATCGTTGATGTGCTGCTCGAGCACGCGGTGGGTCAGCAGGATCATCGGCACCAGGCCATCCTGTTCCTCGACTTCCTTCTGCATGATCGACTCGATGTTGATACCACGCTCCGACAGGATGCTGGCCACCTGGGCCAACACACCCGGATGATCCTTGGCCTGGATCCGCAGGTAGTAGGCGCTTTCGCACGCCTCGATCGGCAGGATCGGATGGGCCGACAGCGAATCCGGCTGGAAGGCCAGGTGCGGCACGCGGTTTTCCGGGTCGCTGGTCATGGCGCGAACCACGTCCACCAGGTCGGCGATCACCGACGAAGCGGTTGGCTCCATGCCGGCACCGGCACCGTAGAACAGCGTCGAACCGGCGGCGTCGCCGTTGACCATCACGGCGTTCATCACGCCATTGACGTTGGCGATCAGGCGGTCAGCCGGGATCAGCGTCGGGTGCACACGCAGCTCGATACCGGCCGGAGTGCTGCGCGCCACGCCCAGGTGCTTGATGCGATAGCCCAGGGCTTCGGCGTAGTTCACGTCGGCAGTCGTCAGCTGGGTGATGCCTTCGGTGTAGGCCTTGTCGAACTGCAGCGGGATACCAAAGGCGATGGACGCCAGGATGGTCAGCTTGTGCGCCGCGTCGATACCTTCCACGTCAAAGGTCGGGTCGGCTTCGGCATAACCCAGGGCCTGGGCCTCGGCCAGCACGTCTTCGAAGGTACGGCCCTTCTCGCGCATCTCGGTCAGGATGAAGTTGCCAGTGCCATTGATGATGCCGGCCACCCAGTTGATGCGGTTGGCGGACAGGCCTTCACGGATCGCCTTGATCACCGGGATACCACCGGCCACGGCGGCTTCGAACGCCACGATCACGCCCTTCTCGCGCGCCTTGGCGAAGATCTCGTTGCCGTGCACGGCGATCAGCGCCTTGTTGGCGGTGACCACATGCTTGCCGTTCTCGATGGCCTTGAGCACCAGCTCGCGGGCCACGGTGTAGCCGCCTACCAGCTCGATGACGATATCGATTTCAGGGTTGGTGGCCACGGCGAAGACATCGTTGGTAATCGCAATACCGGTCGTTTGGAACTGAGGCTTTGGCGAACGCGTGGCAATTTGCGCCACTTCAATCCCGCGACCTGCACGGCGGGAAATTTCCTCAGCGTTACGCTGAAGTACGTTAAAGGTGCCGCCACCGACGGTCCCTAACCCACAGATGCCTACTTTGACCGGTTTCACTGAAGAACTCCCCATGAAACGGCCGACGCTAGGTCGGCCGTGGAAAACAGCCGCACAACTGCGGCTTTCAATTAACGACCCGTCGACTGGTCGAAGGGCCTTGCTCGTCAAAGGTTCGACGATGCAGGTTTATTTGGCACTCAGCGCCAGTTTGGCAACTTGTGGCGCCGGCTGGTAGCCCGGAATTACCTGGCCGTCTGCCAAAACGATGGCCGGTGTACCGTTCACGCCAATGGACTGGCCAAGAGCGAACTGCTTGGAAACCGGGTTGGCGCATTTGGCCGCCTTGATTTCCTTGCCATCGACCATCTTGTCCATGGCCGCTTTCTTGTCGGCCGAGCACCACACGGCTTGCAGCTGCTCGTCACCCGGCGAGCCGAGGCCCTGGCGCGGGAACGCTACATAGCGCACTTCCACACCGAGCTTGTTCAGCGCCGGCACTTCGGCGTGCAGCTTGTGGCAGTAAGGGCACGTGGTGTCGGTGAACACGGTGATGTGGGTCTTGGTCTCGCCGATGGCCGGGTAAACCACGGTTTCAGCCACCGGAATGCCGTTGATCAGCTTGGACACGCCCAGGCGCTCGGCCTTCTCGGTCAGATTGACCGGCTTGCCGTCCTTCAACTGGAACAGGTAGCCCTGGACGATGTACTGGCCGTCGGCGCTGGCGTACAGCACACGGCTGCCCTTGAGCTTGACCTCGTACAGGCCGGCCATCGGGCTGGCGCTGATGCTTTCGATCGGGGTGTCGAGCTGCAGGTTGGCCAGGCTCTTGCGAATCGTTTGCTCGGCAGCGTCATCGGCGACAACAAAAGTGGAAACCAACGCAATGGCTGCGGCGGCAATAATCTGGGTCAAGCGCATGGGAACTCCTGAAGGCAGATGCAGGGACGGGAGCAGAACACCGATATGGAAACTCGGGCTGTGGCCGTCCCCTTTGCTAACCGGCAAAGCCTACCACAGTTGGGCCGCAGGGCAGCCCGTGGCAGGATAAATTGGCGGTTTTCAACCGCGCGGATGGTGCTTGGCGTGCATATCCTGCAAGCGTGCACGCGCCACGTGGGTGTAGATCTGGGTGGTGGACAGGTCACTGTGCCCGAGCAACATTTGCACCACGCGCAAATCCGCGCCGTGATTGAGCAAATGCGTGGCGAACGCATGGCGCAGGGTGTGCGGCGAAAGCGCCTTGCCGATCCCGGCCACCTTGGCCTGGTGCTTGATGCGGTGCCAGAAGGTCTGGCGGGTCATCTGCTCGCCCCGCTGGCTGGGAAACAGCACATCGCTGGGGCGCCCGCCAAGCAGTTCACTGCGCCCATCGCGCATGTAGCGCTCGACCCACACGATCGCCTCTTCGCCCATCGGCACCAGCCGCTCCTTGCTGCCCTTGCCCATCACGCGCAGCACGCCCTGGCGCAGGTTGACCTGCTCCAGGGTCAGGCTGATCAACTCGGTCACCCGCAGGCCGCAGGCGTACAGCACCTCGAGCATGGCGCGGTCGCGCTGGCCGATGGCTTCGCTCAAGTCGGGGGCGGCGAGCAAGGCATCCACGTCCGCTTCCGACAGGGATTTGGGCAATGGCCTGCCGAGCTGTGGCATATCGATCTGCAGGGTCGGGTCGACGGCAATCAGTTTTTCCCGCAGCAAATAACGATAAAAGCCACGCACGCCGGAAAGAAATCGCGCGGTGGAGCGCGGCTTATAGTTCTGCTCAAGGCGCCAGGCCAGGTGATCGAGGATCAGCTCGCGGCCGGCGTTGATCAGTTCGAGGTTTTTGTCCTGCAGCCAGCCATTGAACAGCGCGAGATCGCTGCGATAAGCCTGGCGCGTGTTGTCGGACAGGCCTTTTTCCAGCCACAGGGCGTCGAGGAAGCGGTCGATGAGGGGGTGGTCAATGGCGGGCATGAGGGCTCGGACGCTGAAAAAGTAGGTAGATGCTACCCTAGCTGCGCGCTCTGCAGGAGCCGGCTTGCCGGCGATGAGGCCCGCAACGGCACCGCAGTCCTTGAGGCCGCCAGTGCTGGCAAGCCGGCTCCTACGGGGAGTGTTTCAGTCCACGAAACCTGGAAGTACCGGCACCGGGCGCTTGTCGGCGTCAATCGCCACAAAGCTGAACACGCCCTGGATCGCCTTCTCACGGCCATCGGCACTCATGCTCTCGACGAACACTTCGACTTCAACCTTGAGGCTGGTGTTGCCGACTTTGATCACGCGGCCGATCAGCTCAACGATGGAGCCGGCCGGGATGGCGTGATTGAAGTCGATGCGGTCGGTGGAAACCGTGACCAGCGGCAGGCGGCAGAAGCGCGTTGCGGTGATGAACGAGACTTCATCCATCCAGGCCAGGGCGGTGCCGCCGAACAGCGTGTTGTGGTGGTTGGTGGTCGGCGGGAACACGGCCTTGGTCACGTGGGTGACGGACAGGTCGGTGCGGCGCTGGATTTCTTCAAGGCGAGTGGTCATGGAAAGTACCGGCAGATGGACAAATTTCAGGCACAAAAAAGCAGCCCGTAGGCTGCTTTTTTCTGCATCGGGAAGCTGGACTTAAGCCAGTTTTTCCTTGATGCGAGCTGCTTTACCGGACAGGTCACGCAGGTAGTACAGCTTGGCTTTACGTACGTCACCGCGACGCTTGACGGCCATGCTGTCGATTTGCGGGCTGTAGGTCTGGAAAGTACGCTCTACGCCAACACCGTTGGAGATTTTACGAACAGTGAAAGCACTGTTCACACCACGGTTACGCTTGGCGATTACCACGCCTTCGAACGCTTGCAGACGCGAACGGTCGCCTTCCTTCACTTTCACCTGAACGACAATGGTGTCGCCCGGGGCAAAGGTAGGGATCTCTTTGGTCATCTGCTCTGCTTCGAGTGCAAGGATGATTTTGTTAGTCATGCTGTGCTCCTAAGGTAAGTCAATGGACCTACCATCGATACGTTGTTAACTATCGTCCCGCGCGAGGATGTATTCCTCGAGCAGCTTCTTCTCTTCTCCAGAAAGCGAGCGGCTTTCCAGAAGATCGGCGCGTCGTTCATAGGTCCGACCAAGGGACTGCTGTAAACGCCAACGCCGGATGTGTGCGTGATTGCCACTTAGCAATACGTCGGGAACACGCTGATCCGCATACACCTCCGGTCGGGTGTAGTGCGGGCAATCCAGCAAACCATCCGTGAAGGAATCTTCCTCCGCGGAGTCCGCATGCCCTAAAGCTCCAGGCAGCAGTCGTGTAACCGCATCTATCAGGACCATCGCCGGCAGCTCGCCGCCAGACAGGACATAGTCCCCAATCGACCACTCTTCATCGACATGAGCTTCAATAAACCGCTCGTCAATGCCTTCATAGCGACCGGCAATCAGGATCAGTGCTTCCTCATTCGCCAGTTCGCGTACCGCAGCCTGTTTCAGCTGGCGGCCTTGAGGGGACAGGTAAATTACCTTCGCCTTCTCCCCGGCAGCTGCCTTGGCCTCAACCAACGCGTCTTCCAGGGGCTTGATCTTCATCACCATGCCCGGGCCACCGCCAAATGGGCGATCGTCCACAGTGTGATGTCGATCCGTCGTGTAGTCTCGCGGGTTCCAACAGGTAAGCTGCAACAGCCCCTGTTTCACCGCCCGACTGGTGATGCCGTACTCGCTGATGGCGGAAAACATCTCGGGAAACAAACTGATCACTTCAATGCGCAAATTAGCCACGCTTAGAAGTCCGCGTCCCATTCCACCTTCATCTCGCCCGCTGCCAGGTCGACGGCCAACACGCATTGCTCGGTATACGGCAACAGGCGTTCGCGATCATCCAGGCTGCCAGCGCAAGGCTTGACCACCATTACATCATTGGCGCCGGTTTCCAGAAGATGATCGATTTTCCCGAGCAATTGCCCCAGTTGATCGATGACCTTCAGACCTTCCAGCTGGTACCAGTAGTACTCGCCGTCGGTCAATTCAGGGAACAGGTTGCGCGGCACGCAGATCTCATAACCAGCCAGAAGACGAGCTTCTTCACGATCATCAAGACCCTTGAGCTTTGCGACCAGGAACTTGTCGCTCCCGCGTCCACTGACCAGCTCGACCTGTTTCACACTCCCTTCGCGCTTGAGCGTCCAGGTTTTGTACTGAAGCAGGTTTTCAGTCGGATCAGTAAAGGAATACACCTTCACTTCGCCGCGAACGCCATGAACCGAATAAATCTTGCCGATAACGATCAAATCATCAGCAACAGCTGGCGTCGCGTTCATATTGCTCAGGCTGCGGCCTTAGCCGAGTCCTTCAACAACTTGGCAACACGCTCAGAAGGCTGTGCACCAACGCTCAGCCAGTAGGCTACGCGCTCTTGGTTCACGGACAGGCGGACTTCTTGACCACGAGCGATCGGGTTGTAGAAGCCAACTTGTTCCTTGTGAGAGCCGTCACGTGGGTTGCGGCTGTCAGTTACGGTCAAGTGGTAAAACGGGCGCTTTTTGGAGCCGCCAAGGGCAAGACGGATTGTTAGCATGTGAACATCGTTCCTGTAGTCGGTGCTGCAAATCTAAATGCACAGCGGGCATAGGTGCCCGAAAGGCCGCATATTCTAAGGAATATCCGGACTTTTGCAAATGTCTTTTTCTGGCGCCTATCAGCGTGCCACTCAGATCTGCTATAGAGCCGTCGGTTAAAACGGCGAGTCAGCATCCGCCAATGGCGGGTTTGCTGGAGATCCCACATCCCTGTGGGTCGGAGCAGGAGCTGGGCTCCCGCGCGAATTCTTTACATCTTTGGCATGCCGCCGCCGGGCAACATACCGCCCATGCCGCGCATCATCTTGGCCATTCCGCCTTTCGCGGAGAATTTCTTCATCATCTTCTGCATCTGCTTGTGCTGCTTGATCAAGCGACCGATGTCCTGCACCTGGGTGCCGGAGCCCATGGCGATCCGACGCTTGCGCGAACCGCTGATCAGCTCAGGGTCGCGGCGCTCGGCCGGGGTCATGGAGTTGATGATGGCTTCCATCTGCTTGAACTGCTTTTCTGCCGCACCCTGGGCATTGCCCATTTGCGCCAGGTTCACGCCGCCGATGTTCGGCAGTTTGTCCATCAGGCCGCCGAGGCCGCCCATGTTCTTCATTTGTTGCAGCTGGTCGCGGAAGTCTTCGAGGTCGAAGCCCTTGCCCTTCTTCAGCTTTTTGGCCAGTTTGTCGGCCTTGTCCTTGTCGAGCGTGGCTTCGGCCTGTTCGATCAGGCTGAGCACGTCACCCATGCCGAGGATGCGCGAGGCGATACGCTCAGGGTGGAACGGCTCGAGCGCTTCGCTCTTCTCGCCCATACCGATGAACTTGATCGGCTTGCCGGTGATGGCACGCACCGACAGCGCGGCACCGCCACGCGCGTCGCCGTCGACCTTGGTCAGGATCACGCCGGTCAGCGGCAGTGCGTCGCCAAAGGCCTTGGCGGTGTTGGCCGCGTCCTGGCCGGTCATGGCGTCGACCACGAACAGCGTCTCGACCGGGTTGATCGCGGCATGCAGCGCCTTGATCTCGCCCATCATCTCTTCATCGATGTGCAGGCGACCGGCGGTATCGACGATAACCACGTCGATAAACTTCAGCTTGGCTTCTTTAATTGCCGCATTGGCAATGTCGACCGGCTTCTGGCTCAGGTCGGACGGGAAGAAGGTCACGCCCACTTCGCCTGCGAGCATTTCCAGCTGCTTGATGGCCGCCGGACGGTACACGTCGGCCGATACCACCATCACCGACTTCTTCTTGCGCTCTTTAAGGAAGCGCGCCAGCTTGCCGGCGGTGGTGGTTTTACCCGCACCCTGCAGACCGGCCATCAATACGACGGCCGGCGGCACGGCGCTGAGGTTCAGGTCTTCGTTGGCCGCGCCCATCAGGCTTTCGAGTTCGGCCTGGACAATCTTCACGAAGGCCTGGCCCGGCGTCAGGCTGCGGGACACTTCGGTGCCGACCGCACGTTCCTTGACCGAGTTGACGAAGTCCTTCACCACCGGCAAGGCCACGTCGGCTTCCAGCAACGCCATGCGCACTTCACGCAGGGTGTCTTTAATATTGTCCTCGGTCAGCTTGGCCTTGCCGGTAACGTGGCGCAGCGTCTGCGAGAGACGGTCAGTCAGGTTTTCAAACATGCGCGATCCTTTCAGGCCCTATTCATCGAAATGCATTGGTAGACCGAGGTAATGGCAGCCCAGGCTGTGGTAAATCGCTATTAAAAACAGCGCTCGGCGAGCCTGCGGCGTGGGCAGGTCGCGGATTATAGCGAAGACTGCGTCCATGCACACCCGCTGTCTGGCCCGGGAGTCTTTCGTGGAACGCAGGTGTATGCCAAACTCAGCGCCTTTCGGGCTTGTCTATCAGGATTTATGGTCCCCTTGTCACCCAGTTTGCTACCCAGCCTCGCCGCCGCCCTCTTGTATGCCGCTGCGACCCTCTATCAGGGCACTCGCCTCGCCCAAGGCACCAAGGCCGACAAACGCCTGCTGGTCGGCCTGGGCGTCCTTGCCCTGCTGGCCCATGCCGCGAGCCTGTTCACCCACCTGATGACGCCGGTCGGCCTGGGCCTGGATTTTTTCAGCGCCGCCAGCCTGATCGCTGCTGCGGTGATCGCGCTGACCTTGATGGCCTGCTATCGGATTCCCGTCGAAAACCTGCTGGTGCTGTTATTCCCGCTGGGTGTGCTGACTGTGCTGCTGGCGCAATTCGCCCCCACCGGCACCGTGCAGGTGATCGATGAAGAACCGGGCATCCTCGCGCATATCCTGCTGTCGATCCTCGCCTACGGCATGTTCACCATTGCGGTGTTCCAGGCCCTGCTCCTGCTGCTGCAGGACCACCAGCTCAAGCACAAGCACCCGTCCGGGCTGATCAAGAACTTCCCGCCGCTGCAGACCATGGAAAGCCTGTTGTTCGGCTTTCTCTGGGCTGGCTGGACGCTGCTGTCGCTGTCGCTGATTTCCGGCTGGCTGTTCGTCGAAAACCTGTTCGCCCAGCACCTGGTGCACAAGACCCTGCTGGCGTGCCTGGCCTGGGTGGTGTTCAGCGTGTTGCTGTGGGGCCGCAACCGCCTCGGCTGGCGTGGGCACAAAGCGATTCGCTGGACCCTGGCCGGTTTCTGCCTGCTGATGCTGGCCTATTTCGGCAGCAAGCTGGTCCGCGAATACATCCTGCATATCTGACGGGCTGCAATCATGGACAACTTGCCCCTGGAGCCGATGTTCGCGGTAATCGCCCTGCTGGTGTTATGGGCGGCGCTGTTTACTGCCATCGAAGCCGCGCAACAGCACCTGCTGGCCCTGCGCCCCGGCACACGCCAGGGTGACAAGGCCGCCGCCCGCCTGAGTTTCCCCCGTCATAGCCTGATCCTGTGCAACAGCCTGTGCCGCGCCGCGGTGGTGATTCTGTGCACCCTGCTGGCGATCTATGCCTGGGCGCAAAACGGCCCGTGGCTCGGCTGGCTGATCTCCTGCGCCCTGTTGCTGATCCTCGCCGACTACCTGCCGCGCGCGCTCGCCACCCGCCATCCGCAGGCGGTGCTGGGCTTTGGCAACACGCTGCTGGGCATACCGTTGAAAATCCTCTATCCGCTGGCCTGGCTGCTCAATGGCATCAGCCTGTTGCTGCTGCGCCCGTTCGCGCGCAAGACCGGCGTGGTGAAAAAAAGCGACGAACCGCTGCCCGACCACGACGACGAGCCGGAACCGGACGCCGACGAAAGCCGTACCCCCGGCATGCCAGGCATCCACGCCCTGGACAACATTACCGTCAATGACATCCTGGTGCCGCGCAGCGAAGTGGACGGCATCAACCTGGATGACTCGATCGAAGCCATCATCGAACAACTGCGCACTTCGCAGCGCACCCGCCTGCCGGTGTTCCACAGTGATATCAACCAGGTCGAAGCGGTGCTCAATACTCGGCAGATCCAGCACCTGCTGCCCGACGCCAGCCTGACCAAGGAAGCCCTGCTCGCCGCCTGCCACGAGCCCTACTTCGTCCCTGAAAGCACGCCGCTGCAGCTGCAACTGCTGAACTTCCACAAACAGCAGCGACGCCTGGGCATGGTCGTGGATGAATACGGCGAAGTGCTGGGGATCGTCACCCTGGAAGATATCCTCGAAGAAATCGTCGGCGAATTCGAAAGCGATCAGGCCGCAGACAACCCGCACATCGAAGCGCAGCCCGATGGCCGCTACATCATCGACGGCGCCGCCTCGATCCGCGAGCTGAACAAGAGCCTGGGCTGGCACCTGCCCAGCGATGGCCCCAAGACCCTCAACGGCCTGGTGACCGAAGCGCTGGAGACCATCCCGGATTGCGCGGTGTGCCTGAAAATCGGGCGCTACCGCCTGGAAATCCTCGAGACCGAGGACAACCGTGTGAGCAAAGTGCTGATCTGGCACACCAGCCGCGTGCCCGTCGCCGCCTAGCTTTTCGGCACTGCGCATTCCAATGTGGGAGCGGGCTTGCTCGCGAAAGCGGTGGATCAGTCAGCCCATCTTTAACTGACCCACCGCTTTCG
>NZ_JASCPP010000029.1:0-59950 GCF_029959745.1 Pseudomonas sp. PS01298
GCATTGGAACCACCTGATCCCATCCCGAACTCAGCAGTGAAACGATGCATCGCCGATGGTAGTGTGGGGTTTCCCCATGTGAGAGTAGGTCATCGTCAAGATTAAATTCCAGAACCCCTGTTTGCTACCGCAAACAGGGGTTTTGTTTTGGGCGGTCGAAAATGCGCCGGGAGGTGGCTGAGACCTTTAGCGCTTATGTCCGGCCTTTCTATGCAATGACCCTGCGCATGGCTATCATGCGTGCCTCATTGTGAGGCGATACTTGCATGCTGACGTTGTTAAAACTTCTGAAAGACGGCCGATTTCACTCCGGAGAAGCACTTGGCGCCGCCCTGGGCGTCAGTCGAAGTGCAGTCTGGAAACAACTCCAGCACCTTGAGGCAGAGCTGAACCTGCCCATCCATAAGGTTCGTGGCAAAGGGTATCAATTGGCTTCGCCGCTGGTGTTCTTGAGTGCTGAGGAGATCGCGCTGTTTGCGCCCTCGTTGGCGTGGCCTGTTCATATTTCCGACTCCATTGACTCTACCAATGCCGAAGCACTGCGCCTTGTCGAGACAGGCTCTGCGGCGCCGTTCCTAGTGCTGGCGGAGCAGCAAACAGCAGGAAGAGGCAGGCGTGGCCGAAAGTGGGTCAGCCCCTTCGCGCAAAATGTGTATTACAGCCTTGTACTGCGTATAGAGGGTGGTCTTCGACAGCTTGAGGGTTTGAGTCTTGTTGTCGGCCTGGCTGTCATGCAGGCCCTGCGTGAGTCGGGTATGCGCGGGGCTGCCTTGAAGTGGCCAAACGATGTGTTGGTTGGGCAGAAAAAAATTGCCGGGATATTGCTGGAATTGGTAGGGGACCCTGCTGATATCTGTCACGTTGTCCTTGGAATCGGGATCAATGTGAATATGCAGAGGGCTGACGAGGTTGATCAGCAATGGACCTCGGTGCAGCTCGAGACGGGGGCTCCTGTCAATCGTAATGTCTTGGTGGCCCAGCTCGGTTTGCAGTTGCAAAGCTATCTTGATCGTCATAGAGCCGCTGGCTTCGCAGCACTTCAGGCGGAATGGGAGCAGAGTCATGCGTGGCAGGGCAAGGCGGTATCGCTCATTGCAGGTGTCAACCAAGTGGATGGCGTGGTGCTGGGTGTCGATGGGCAAGGTGCTTTGCGTTTAAGCGTCGATGGGGTCGAGAAAATATACAGTGGTGGTGAGTTAAGCCTGAGGTTGCGTGATGATTCTTGAGCTCGACTGTGGGAATAGCTTTATCAAATGGCGTGTGCTCGGCTCAGGTGGGGTAGGCGCTTGCGCAGAGGGCGTTGCGGGTTCGGATGTCGCGTTGATAGAAAGCCTGGTGGCGTTGCCTGGCTTGTCGCTGACGCGCTGCCGGTTGGTGAGCGTTCGTGCCCAGGAAGAAACAAGCAGGCTTGCCGAGGCGCTGGTGGAGGCTTTTGGCGTTGCTGTTTCCTGTGCGGCCTCTGCGCGTGAAATGGCAGGCGTACGTAACGGCTACGAGGATTTCGAGCGTCTTGGGCTTGATCGGTGGCTGGCAATGTTGGGTGGATTCAAATTGGCTTCAGGTGCTTGCCTCGTGCTTGATTTTGGTACGGCGGCGACTGCAGATTTTATTGCTGCAGATGGCGAGCACCTCGGCGGCTTTATTTGTCCTGGTATGCCGCTCATGCGAAACCAGCTGCGTACGCACACGCGCAAGATCCGTTACGACGATGCCGCTGCCGAAAGGGCTCTGGAGCGCCTTTCTCCTGGTCGTACGACCGTAGAGGCGGTCGAGCGCGGCTGCACGCTGATGCTCAGGGGGTTTGTGTTGACTCAGCTTGAGCAGGCCCGTAGCTACTGGGGTGATGACTTCACTGTGTTCCTGACCGGTGGAGATGCCGATCTGGTCCGAGATGCCGTGCCCCAGGCCCGACTCGTTCCTGACCTGGTTTTTGTCGGGTTGGCGATGGCGTGTCCTTTATCTTGAGGTGATTATGCGTTGGCTGTTTTTGCTTTTACTCGTCCTCAACGCCTTCTACTACATTTGGCACCAGCAAGAAGCGCCTCTGCGCGCCAAGGATGTCACGCCCTTGAGTCTCTATCGGGGTTCTCAGCAGGACATTCGACTGCTGAGTGAATCGTCGGATGCCGTGGTCCGCAGGGATCGGGCAAAAGCGTCCGATGCGCAAAGCACCTGCTTGTACATCGGCGGCTTTGCGGATCAGCACGAAGCGCAATCTCTCGAGCAGCGTCTAATTAGCCTGGATATAAAGGTCAAGCTTCAGTTGCTGAGTGCGCCCGACGTCACGGGTTACTGGCTTCGCGTAGCCCCGGAAAGCCGACGCCTGGCGGATGATCTGCCCTTTGAAAACCTTGCTAAGGAATTCAATGAGTTAAAACATAAAATAATGCTGTGCGAAGGCATTGCAACTCTCGAATAGTTTGCATAGAATGGCGCCCGCTTCGCAGTGAAGACCTTTAAGGCCTTCAGTGAGAAGCGAGGTCAACGCAGCTAACCTCATATTTTTAAATGAGAAAATGCTTGACAGAAGGCCGGCGTGATGTAGAATGCCGGCTCGCTTAGGAGGGGTTCCCGAGCGGCCAAAGGGATCAGACTGTAAATCTGACGTCTACGACTTCGAAGGTTCGAATCCTTCCCCCTCCACCATTTTTAGCGTGAGCTGCAAGCTCCGCGGGTATAGTTTAGTGGTAGAACCTCAGCCTTCCAAGCTGATGATGCGGGTTCGATTCCCGCTACCCGCTCCAAGTTTGCAGGTTGTGCACGGTGTTTTGCTCTTGTAGCTCAGTTGGTAGAGCACACCCTTGGTAAGGGTGAGGTCAGCGGTTCAAATCCGCTCAAGAGCTCCATATAACAAGGCAGATATGAAAATATCTGCCTTTGTTTTAACAGCTGCCTCGGCTTGATTGTGTTGTGCTTGGCTTTGTAGCTGGGTGTTTTCAAGTCTCTAGGGGTTGGTTGTTGTAAAGTCTTTTTCAGGCCTGCATAATGGTCGGCCTGATTTTGTTTTAGGTCAGTAGCTCAATTGGCAGAGCGACGGTCTCCAAAACCGTAGGTTGGGGGTTCGATTCCCTCCTGACCTGCCAGATTCACGTGGTGTGTCTGGCTTTCTTTTCACAGGATCTTCATAGATGACTCCTAAGGCTGAAGCTCAAAGCTCTCGTTTCGATCTCGTCAAGTGGCTCGCCGTAGTCGCATTGGTGGTCGTGGGCGTTGTTGGCAATCAGTACTACTCTGCTTCGCCGATCCTGTACCGCGTCCTCGCTTTGCTCGCCCTTGCTGCTGTAGCTGCCTTTGTGGGCCTGCAGACTGCTAAAGGCAAGTCGTTCGCGGTCCTGGTAAAGGAAGCTCGCACCGAAATCCGTAAAGTCGTTTGGCCGACTCGCCAAGAAACCACGCAGACCACGTTGATCGTTGTGGCTGTTGTTCTGGTTATGGCGTTGCTGTTGTGGGGGCTTGATTCCCTGCTCGGCTGGCTTGTTTCCTTGATTGTTGGCTAAGGGTGTCCCGTGGCTAAGCGTTGGTACGTTGTGCATGCTTACTCGGGTTACGAGAAGCATGTTATGCGCTCTTTGCTAGAGCGCGTAAAGCTCGCAGGCATGGAAGATGGCTTTGGCGAAATTCTGGTTCCCACTGAAGAAGTGGTTGAAATGCGGAATGGCCAGAAGCGTAAAAGCGAACGCAAGTTCTTCCCTGGCTACGTGCTGGTTCAGATGGACATGAATGAAGGTACTTGGCACTTGGTCAAGGACACTCCTCGTGTCATGGGTTTTATCGGCGGTACTGCTGATAAGCCTGCTCCGATCACCGACAAAGAGGCAGAAGCAATTCTGCGTCGTGTTGCTGATGGTAGCGACAAGCCCAAGCCGAAGACTTTGTTCGAGCCGGGTGAGGTTGTTCGTGTCACAGATGGTCCGTTTGCTGATTTCAACGGCACCGTCGAAGAAGTTAACTACGAAAAGAGCCGGATCCAAGTGGCAGTGCTCATTTTCGGTCGCTCTACTCCGGTAGAGTTGGAGTTCAGCCAGGTCGAGAAGGTCTAGCTGGGCAAGCATCCCAACCCCGCAGCCTTAGGCTGTGGGGTTTTGTCGTCACTGGGATAAACGCGCAAGTAACCGGGGAGCCTTTCGAGGCGTTAGAACCCGTAATTGGAGTGCCTCATGGCCAAGAAGATTACCGCTTACATCAAGCTGCAAGTGAAGGCCGCTCAGGCCAACCCTAGCCCACCCGTCGGTCCAGCTCTGGGTCAGCACGGCGTGAACATCATGGAATTCTGCAAGGCCTTCAACGCCCGTACTCAGGGTCTTGAGCCAGGTCTGCCGACTCCAGTGATCATCACTGTATACAGCGACCGTAGCTTCACTTTCGAAACCAAGTCGACCCCGGCTTCGGTTCTGCTGAAGAAAGCTGCTGGTCTGACTAGCGGTTCCGCTCGTCCTAACACCGTTAAGGTTGGCACCGTGACTCGTGCTCAGCTGGAAGAAATCGCGAAAACCAAAAACGCGGATCTGACTGCAGCTGATATGGATGCAGCCGTGCGTACCATCGCCGGTTCTGCTCGTAGCATGGGCCTTAACGTGGAGGGTGTGTAATGGCTAAGCTGACCAAGCGCCAAAAGGCTATCGCCGGCAAAATCGAAGCAGGCAAGTCCTACAACTTTGTAGACGCTGCTGCCCTGCTGACCGAGCTGTCGACTGTCAAGTTCAGCGAGTCCGTTGACGTTGCTGTAAACCTGGGTGTTGACCCACGTAAATCCGACCAGGTCGTTCGTAGCGCAACTGTGCTGCCACACGGTACCGGTAAGACTGTACGTGTAGCTGTCTTCACCCAAGGCCCGGCAGCTGAAGCTGCTCTGGCCGCCGGCGCTGACCGCGTTGGTATGGACGACCTGGCTGCCGAAATGAAAGGCGGCGACCTGAACTACGACGTAGTTATTGCTTCCCCGGATGCAATGCGCGTTGTAGGTCAGTTGGGTCAGATCCTCGGTCCACGTGGTCTGATGCCTAACCCGAAAGTCGGCACCGTGACTCCAGACGTAGCTACCGCGGTTAAAAACGCCAAGGCTGGTCAGGTTCGTTATCGCACCGACAAAAACGGCATCATTCACACCTCCGTTGGCAAAGTCGGCTTCGACGCCGTCAAGCTGAAGGAAAACGTTGAAGCCCTGATCGCTGATCTGAAGCGTATCAAGCCAGCTTCCTCGAAAGGTATCTACGTCAAGCGCGTTACCCTGAGCACCACTATGGGCCCAGGTCTGGTCATCGACCAAGGCTCGCTGGACGTATAAGACACAGATTGGCGCGAGAGATTGCGCCAATTGAAAAAATTGGGGTCCCTGCCTGGCGGGGGCTATCCAAGACCGTAGGCGGCGCAAGTCTTAAACCACAAGCCTACGCAGATGGTGCTCCCGGTTCCTTACCGAATCAGACACCAAAACGACATCCGGCTTCGGCCAGATGAAACGGTAACAAGCAGGAGTTAAACCCGTGGCAATTAATCTCGAAGACAAGAAGGCCATCGTCGCTGAAGTCAACGAGGCTGCCAAAGCTGCTCTGTCCGCTGTCGTGGCTGATGCCCGTGGTGTGACAGTAGGCGCTATGACCGGACTCCGTAAAGAGGCTCGTGAAGCTGGCGTATACGTACGTGTTGTACGTAACACCCTGCTCAAGCGCGCTGTTGCTGACACTGAATACAGTGTTCTCAACGACGTGTTCACCGGCCCGACTCTGATCGCGTTCTCCAAAGAACATCCAGGCGCTGCTGCCCGTTTGTTCAAAGAATTCGCCAAGAGTCAGGATAAGTTCGAGATCAAGGCAGCTGCGTTCGAGGGCAAGTTCCTCGCAGCTAACCAAATCGACGTACTGGCAACACTGCCGACCCGCGACGAAGCCATTTCGCAGCTGATGAGCGTGATTCAAGGCGCTACCAGCAAGCTGGCTCGTACTCTGGCTGCAGTTCGCGAGCAAAAAGAAGCTGCCGCAGCCTAAGGCTGAGCGACTTCTCTCGCGTATTTTTGTTTATTTCGATGGCCGCGTAGGCCGTCCCCCAATTCAGGAAATACAGCAATGTCTATCTCCCAAGACGATATCCTCAACGCCGTAGCTGAAATGTCGGTTCTGCAGGTTGTTGAGCTGATCAAAGCTTTCGAAGAAAAATTCGGCGTTTCCGCTGCCGCTGCTTCCGCTGGCCCAGCTGCTGCTGCTGCCGTTGTTGAAGAGCAAACCGAATTCAACGTCATGCTGACCGAAGCTGGCGAGAAGAAAGTAAACGTGATCAAGGCAGTACGTGAACTGACCGGTCTGGGCCTGAAAGAAGCCAAGGCTGTAGTTGACGGCGCTCCTGCCCTGGTTCTGGAAGCTGTTGCCAAAGACGCAGCTGACAAAGCCAAAGCAGTACTGGAAGAAGCAGGCGCTAAAGTCGAGCTGAAGTAAGCATCGACCTTGCGTCTCCAGCCCAAGCGTTAAGCTGAAGGCTGATGGCTGGTGGCTCTTGCCACCGGCCTTTTTCCGTTCTTGGCTGTCGACTCGGTCGCCGCCATTAACGCGCTGTAGCCACCCGATGCGGTGGTGCAAACCATGGGGTTTGCAAGATTTTCTGGCTGCTCCCGTCGGAGGGGCCAAACAAGCAGGTGACCAAGCTGGGGAACGCTGATGGCTTACTCATATACTGAGAAAAAACGTATCCGCAAGGACTTTAGCAAGTTGCCGGACGTCATGGATGTCCCGTACCTTCTGGCTATCCAGCTGGATTCGTATCGTGAATTCTTGCAGGCGGGAGCGACCAAAGATCAGTTCCGCGACGTGGGCCTGCATGCGGCCTTCAAATCCGTTTTCCCGATCATCAGCTACTCCGGCAATGCTGCGCTGGAGTACGTCGGTTATCGCCTGGGCGAACCGGCATTTGATGTCAAAGAATGCGTGTTGCGCGGTGTTACGTACGCCGTACCTTTGCGGGTAAAAGTCCGCCTGATCATTTTCGACAAAGAATCGTCGAACAAAGCGATCAAGGACATCAAAGAGCAAGAAGTCTACATGGGCGAAATCCCATTGATGACTGAGAACGGTACCTTCGTTATCAACGGTACCGAGCGTGTTATCGTTTCCCAGCTGCACCGTTCCCCGGGCGTGTTCTTTGACCACGACCGCGGCAAGACGCACAGCTCCGGCAAGCTCCTGTACTCCGCGCGGATCATTCCGTACCGTGGTTCGTGGTTGGACTTCGAGTTCGACCCTAAAGACTGCGTGTTCGTGCGTATCGACCGTCGTCGCAAGCTGCCGGCCTCGGTACTGCTGCGCGCGCTCGGCTATACCACTGAGCAAGTGCTGGACGCCTTCTACACCACCAACGTATTCAGCCTGAAGGATGAAACCCTCAAGCTGGAGCTGATCGCTTCGCGTCTGCGTGGTGAAATTGCCGTCCTGGACATCCAGGATGAAAAAGGCAAGGTCATTGTTGAGGCTGGCCGTCGTATCACTGCGCGCCACATCAACCAGATCGAAAAAGCCGGTATCAAAGAGCTGGAAGTGCCTCTGGACTACGTCCTGGGTCGCACTACCGCCAAGGTCATCGTTCACCCGGCTACAGGCGAAATCCTGGCTGAGTGCAACACCGAGCTGAACACCGAGATCCTGGCCAAAATCGCCAAGGCCCAGGTCGTTCGCATCGAGACCCTGTACACCAACGACATCGACTGCGGTCCGTTCATCTCCGACACTCTGAAGATCGACTCCACCAGCAACCAATTGGAAGCGCTGGTCGAGATCTATCGCATGATGCGTCCTGGCGAGCCACCGACCAAAGACGCTGCCGAGACCCTGTTCAACAACCTGTTCTTCAGCCCTGAGCGCTATGACCTGTCTGCGGTCGGCCGGATGAAGTTCAACCGTCGTATCGGTCGTACCGAGATCGAAGGTTCGGGCGTGTTGTGCAAGGAAGACATCGTCGCGGTACTGAAGACTCTGGTCGACATCCGTAACGGTAAAGGCATCGTCGATGACATCGACCACCTGGGTAACCGTCGTGTTCGCTGCGTAGGCGAAATGGCCGAGAACCAGTTCCGCGTTGGCCTGGTGCGTGTTGAGCGTGCGGTCAAAGAGCGTCTGTCGATGGCTGAAAGCGAAGGCCTGATGCCACAAGACCTGATCAACGCCAAGCCAGTGGCTGCGGCGGTGAAAGAGTTCTTCGGCTCCAGCCAGCTCTCGCAGTTCATGGACCAGAACAACCCGCTCTCCGAGATCACCCACAAGCGCCGTGTTTCGGCACTGGGCCCAGGCGGTCTGACCCGTGAGCGTGCAGGCTTTGAAGTTCGTGACGTACACCCGACGCACTACGGTCGTGTTTGCCCGATCGAAACGCCGGAAGGTCCGAACATCGGTCTGATCAACTCCCTGGCTGCGTATGCGCGCACCAACCAGTACGGCTTCCTCGAGAGCCCGTACCGCGTGGTGAAAGACGCTCTGGTCACCGACGAGATCGTGTTCCTGTCCGCCATCGAAGAAGCTGATCACGTGATCGCCCAGGCCTCGGCCACGATGAACGACAAGAAAGTCCTGGTCGACGAACTGGTAGCGGTTCGTCACTTGAACGAGTTCACCGTCAAGGCGCCGGAAGACGTCACCTTGATGGACGTTTCGCCGAAGCAGGTAGTTTCGGTTGCAGCGTCGCTGATCCCGTTCCTCGAGCACGACGACGCCAACCGTGCGTTGATGGGTTCCAACATGCAGCGTCAAGCTGTACCGACCCTGCGCGCTGACAAGCCGCTGGTGGGTACCGGCATGGAGCGTAACGTAGCCCGTGACTCCGGCGTTTGCGTCGTGGCTCGTCGTGGCGGCGTGATCGACTCCGTTGATGCCAGCCGTATCGTGGTTCGTGTTGCCGATGACGAAGTTGAAACTGGCGAAGCCGGTGTCGACATCTACAACCTGACCAAATACACCCGCTCGAACCAGAACACCTGCATCAACCAGCGTCCGCTGGTGAGCAAGGGTGATCGCGTTCAGCGTAGCGACATCATGGCCGACGGCCCGTCCACCGACATGGGTGAACTGGCACTGGGCCAGAACATGCGCATCGCGTTCATGGCATGGAACGGCTTCAACTTCGAAGACTCCATCTGCCTGTCCGAGCGTGTTGTTCAAGAAGACCGTTTCACCACGATCCACATTCAGGAACTGACCTGTGTGGCACGTGACACCAAGCTTGGGCCAGAGGAAATCACTGCAGACATCCCGAACGTGGGTGAAGCAGCGCTGAACAAGCTGGACGAAGCCGGTATCGTTTACGTAGGTGCTGAAGTCGGCGCAGGCGACATCCTGGTAGGTAAGGTTACTCCGAAAGGCGAGACCCAACTGACTCCGGAAGAAAAACTGCTGCGTGCGATCTTCGGTGAAAAAGCCAGCGACGTTAAAGACACCTCCCTGCGCGTACCTACCGGTACCAAGGGTACTGTCATCGACGTACAGGTCTTCACCCGTGACGGCGTTGAGCGTGATGCTCGTGCACTGTCCATCGAGAAGACCCAGCTCGACGAGATCCGCAAGGATCTGAACGAAGAGTTCCGTATCGTTGAAGGCGCGACCTTCGAACGTCTGCGTTCCGCCCTGGTAGGCCACAAGGCTGAAGGCGGCGCAGGTCTGAAGAAAGGTCAGGACATCACCGACGAAGTTCTCGACGGTCTTGAGCACGGCCAGTGGTTCAAACTGCGCATGGCTGAAGATGCTCTGAACGAGCAGCTCGAGAAGGCCCAGGCCTATATCGTTGATCGTCGCCGTCTGCTGGACGACAAGTTCGAAGACAAGAAGCGCAAACTGCAGCAAGGCGATGACCTGGCTCCAGGCGTGCTGAAAATCGTCAAGGTTTACCTGGCAATCCGTCGTCGCATCCAACCGGGCGACAAGATGGCCGGTCGTCACGGTAACAAAGGTGTGGTCTCCGTGATCATGCCGGTTGAAGACATGCCGCACGATGCCAATGGCACACCGGTCGACGTCGTCCTCAACCCGTTGGGCGTACCTTCGCGTATGAACGTTGGTCAGATCCTTGAAACCCACCTGGGCCTCGCGGCCAAAGGTCTGGGCGAGAAGATCAACCGTATGATCGAAGAGCAGCGCAAGGTCGCAGACCTGCGTAAGTTCCTGCACGAGATCTACAACGAGATCGGCGGTCGCAACGAAGAGCTGGACACCTTCTCCGACCAGGAAATCCTGGATCTGGCGAAGAACCTGCGCGGCGGCGTTCCAATGGCTACCCCGGTGTTCGACGGTGCCAAGGAAAGCGAAATCAAGGCCATGCTGAAACTGGCAGACCTGCCAGAAAGCGGCCAGATGCAGCTGTTCGACGGCCGTACCGGCAACAAGTTCGAGCGCCCGGTTACTGTTGGCTACATGTACATGCTGAAGCTGAACCACTTGGTAGACGACAAGATGCACGCTCGTTCTACCGGTTCGTACAGCCTCGTTACCCAGCAGCCGCTGGGTGGTAAGGCTCAGTTCGGTGGTCAGCGTTTCGGGGAGATGGAGGTCTGGGCACTGGAAGCATACGGTGCTGCTTACACTCTGCAAGAAATGCTCACAGTGAAGTCGGACGATGTGAACGGTCGGACCAAGATGTACAAAAACATCGTGGACGGCGATCACCGTATGGAGCCGGGCATGCCCGAGTCCTTCAACGTGTTGATCAAAGAAATTCGTTCCCTCGGCATCGATATCGATCTGGAAACCGAATAACACGTGACGCGAATCGAGAGCGGGGCCGTTTAGCCCGCTCTCTGCTCCGCCAGGAGGAAAGGCCTTGAAAGACCTACTGAATTTGCTGAAAAACCAGGGTCAAGTCGAAGAGTTCGACGCCATCCGTATTGGATTGGCATCGCCTGAGATGATCCGTTCGTGGTCGTTCGGTGAAGTTAAAAAGCCGGAAACCATCAACTACCGTACGTTCAAACCTGAGCGTGACGGCCTGTTCTGCGCCAAGATCTTTGGCCCGGTAAAGGATTACGAGTGCCTGTGCGGTAAGTACAAGCGCTTGAAGCACCGTGGTGTGATCTGTGAGAAGTGCGGCGTTGAAGTTGCACTGGCCAAGGTTCGTCGTGAGCGCATGGCGCACATCGAGCTGGCTTCGCCGGTTGCCCACATCTGGTTCCTGAAATCGCTGCCGTCCCGTATCGGCTTGCTGATGGACATGACCCTGCGTGATATCGAACGCGTTCTCTACTTCGAGAGCTATGTCGTTATCGATCCAGGCATGACCACCCTTGAAAAAGGTCAGCTGCTGAACGACGAGCAGTACTTCGAAGCGCTGGAAGAATTCGGTGACGATTTCGATGCCCGCATGGGTGCCGAAGCTGTCCGTGAACTGCTGCACGCTATCGACCTGGAGCACGAGATTGGCCGTCTGCGTGAAGAGATTCCGCAAACCAACTCCGAAACCAAGATCAAGAAGCTGTCCAAGCGTCTGAAGTTGATGGAAGCCTTCCAGGGTTCCGGCAACCTGCCAGAGTGGATGGTGCTGACCGTTCTGCCGGTTCTGCCGCCAGACCTGCGTCCGCTGGTACCGTTGGATGGTGGTCGTTTCGCGACTTCCGACCTCAACGACCTGTACCGTCGCGTGATCAACCGTAACAACCGCTTGAAGCGCCTGCTCGACCTGTCCGCTCCGGACATCATCGTGCGCAACGAAAAGCGTATGTTGCAAGAAGCTGTCGATGCCTTGCTCGACAACGGTCGTCGTGGCCGCGCTATCACCGGTTCGAACAAGCGTCCTCTGAAATCCCTGGCTGACATGATCAAGGGTAAGCAAGGTCGTTTCCGTCAGAACTTGCTCGGTAAGCGTGTTGACTACTCCGGTCGTTCGGTAATTACCGTAGGCCCGACCCTGCGTCTGCACCAGTGCGGTCTGCCGAAGAAGATGGCTCTCGAGCTGTTCAAGCCGTTCATTTTCGGCAAGCTGGAAATGCGCGGTCTCGCGACCACCATCAAAGCCGCCAAGAAAATGGTCGAGCGCGAACTGCCAGAGGTTTGGGACGTTCTCGCTGAAGTGATCCGTGAACACCCGGTTCTCCTCAACCGTGCACCGACCCTTCACCGTCTGGGTATCCAGGCGTTTGAACCGGTACTGATCGAAGGTAAGGCTATTCAGCTGCACCCGCTGGTCTGTGCTGCGTACAACGCCGACTTCGACGGCGACCAAATGGCCGTGCACGTACCGCTGACACTGGAAGCCCAGTTGGAAGCGCGCGCGTTGATGATGTCGACCAACAACATTCTGTCGCCAGCCAACGGTGAGCCAATCATCGTTCCGTCGCAGGACGTTGTACTGGGTCTGTACTACATGACCCGTGAAGCGATCAACGCCAAGGGCGAAGGTCGTGTGTTCGCTGACCTGCAGGAAGTTGACCGTGTGTTCCGTGCCGGCGAAGCCGCACTGCACGCCAAGGTCAAGGTGCGGATCAACGAAACCGTCAACGACCGTGACGGCGGCAGCGTGACCAACACCCGTATCGTCGACACCACTGTCGGCCGTGCGCTGTTGTATCAAGTTGTGCCAAAAGGTCTGTCGTACGATGTCGTCAACCTGCCGATGAAGAAAAAGGCGATCTCCAAGCTGATCAACCAGTGCTACCGCGTGGTTGGTTTGAAAGAGACCGTGATCTTCGCTGACCAGTTGATGTACACCGGTTTTGCTTATTCGACCATTTCCGGCGTTTCCATCGGCGTTAACGACTTCGTTATCCCGGATGAAAAAGCCCGCATCATCGGTGCAGCCACCGACGAAGTGAAAGAGATCGAAAGCCAGTACGCTTCCGGCCTGGTAACCCAGGGCGAGAAGTACAACAAGGTGATCGACCTTTGGTCCAAGGCGAACGACGAAGTATCCAAGGCGATGATGGCCAACCTCTCGAAAGAGAAAGTCATCGACCGCCACGGCGTCGAAGTTGACCAGGAATCCTTCAACTCGATGTACATGATGGCCGACTCGGGCGCGCGGGGTTCTGCTGCGCAGATCCGTCAGCTCGCCGGTATGCGTGGCCTGATGGCCAAGCCGGACGGTTCCATCATCGAAACGCCGATTACTGCGAACTTCCGTGAAGGTTTGAGCGTACTTCAGTACTTCATCTCCACTCACGGTGCTCGTAAAGGTCTGGCGGATACCGCGTTGAAAACCGCTAACTCCGGTTACCTGACGCGTCGTCTGGTAGACGTTGCACAAGATCTGGTTGTAACCGAGATCGATTGCGGTACCGAGCACGGCCTGCTGATGACTCCGCACATTGAAGGCGGTGACGTTGTAGAGCCGCTGGGTGAACGCGTATTGGGTCGTGTTATTGCCCGTGACGTATTCAAGCCAGGTACCGAGGAAGTTATCGTTCCTGCCGGCACTCTGGTCGACGAGAAGTGGGTCGAGTTCATCGAACTCAACAGCATCGACGAAGTGATTGTTCGCTCGCCGATCAGCTGCGAAACCCGCTATGGCATTTGCGCCAAGTGCTACGGCCGTGACTTGGCTCGTGGTCACCAGGTGAACATCGGTGAAGCGGTCGGCGTTATCGCTGCCCAGTCCATCGGTGAGCCGGGTACCCAGCTGACCATGCGTACGTTCCACATCGGTGGTGCGGCAAGCCGGACCTCCGCAGCTGACAGCGTTCAGGTGAAGAATGGCGGTACCGTCCGTCTGCACAACCTGAAGCACGTTGAGCGAGTGGATGGCCACCTGGTTGCTGTGTCCCGTTCCGGTGAGCTGGCAATCGCTGATGACTACGGTCGTGAGCGTGAGCGCTACAAGCTGCCGTACGGTGCTGTGATCTCGGTTAAAGAAGGTGACAAGGTCGACGCTGGCGCAATCGTGGCCAAGTGGGATCCGCACACTCACCCAATCGTTACCGAAATGAAAGGTACCGTGACCTACGTGGGCATGGAAGAAGGCATCACGATCAAGCGTCAGACTGACGAATTGACCGGTATGACCAACATTGAAGTACTCGACGCGAAAGATCGTCCAGCTGCCGGTAAAGACATCCGTCCTGCCGTGAAGATGGTCGATGACAACGGCAAGGACTTGTTGCTGCCAGGCACTGACGTAATCGCTCAGTACTTCCTGCCAGCCAACGCCCTGGTCGGTGTAGCGGATGGTGCGAAGATCGCGATCGGTGATGTTATCGCGCGTATCCCGCAAGAAACTTCGAAGACCCGTGACATCACCGGTGGTCTGCCGCGTGTTGCCGACTTGTTCGAAGCTCGTCGTCCGAAAGAAGCGTCGATTCTGGCTGAAGTCAGCGGTACCATCGCGTTCGGTAAAGAGACCAAGGGCAAGCGCCGTCTGGTCATTACCCCGAACGACGGTAGCGATCCGTATGAAGAGCTGATTCCGAAGTGGCGTCACCTGAACGTGTTCGAAGGCGAACAGGTAAACCGCGGCGAAGTTATCTCCGACGGTCCAAGCGATCCACACGACATCCTGCGTCTGCTGGGTGTGAGTGCGCTGGCCAAGTACATCGTTAACGAGATCCAGGACGTTTACCGCCTGCAAGGCGTGAAGATCAACGATAAGCACATCGAGACCATCCTGCGTCAGATGCTGCGTAAAGTTGAAATCGCTGAGTCTGGCGATTCCAGTTTCATCAAGGGCGACCAGATGGAATTGACTCACGTGCTGGTGGAAAACGAGCGCCTGACGAACGAAGAGAAATTCGTTTCCAAGTTCACTCGCGTGCTGCTGGGTATCACCAAGGCGTCGTTGTCCACTGAGTCGTTCATCTCGGCGGCCTCCTTCCAGGAGACCACTCGCGTACTGACCGAAGCAGCGGTAACCGGCAAGCGCGATTACCTGCGCGGCCTGAAAGAAAACGTGGTCGTGGGTCGTCTGATCCCGGCAGGTACCGGTTTGGCTTACCACAGCGAGCGCAAGCGCCGCCGTGATGCTGACAAGCCGCTGCGCGTAAGCGCCAGTGAAGTGGAAGCTGCACTGACCGAAGCGCTGAACTCTAGCGGTAACTGAGTTCTGCGATAAATAAGTCTGGGCCCTGGCAGCCCCCATTCGTCGGATCGAGGCAATTTTGTCGCGGTTCGATGAGAGGGGAGGTCGGGGCCTTGCCTTGACTGGGGACAAGATCCTCTTTAGACTCTTGTACCCCTAAATTTGGCGGGAATTCGTTCCTGCCATTTTGCTTTTCTTGCAAGACAATAGCGTCGCAAGACAACAGTGGAGCTAGTAGATGGCAACTATCAACCAGCTGGTACGTCAGCCGCGTAAGCGTATCGTCGAGAAATCCGACGTACCTGCGCTGCAGAACTGCCCGCAACGTCGTGGCGTATGCACTCGCGTGTATACCACTACGCCGAAAAAACCTAACTCGGCACTGCGTAAAGTATGCCGTGTGCGTCTGACCAACGGTTTCGAGGTTTCCTCGTACATCGGTGGTGAAGGCCACAACCTGCAAGAGCACAGCGTGGTACTGATCCGCGGCGGTCGTGTAAAAGACTTGCCAGGTGTTCGTTACCACACCGTACGCGGCTCCTTGGATACTTCCGGCGTTAAAGGTCGTAACCAGGGTCGTTCGAAGTACGGTACCAAGAAGCCTAAGTAGTAGCGGCTTTTTGTAAAACTGAATCATCTTATTTTCTGAGTCGATAAGAGTAAGGTCGGAGGCGTCCCGAAAGGGCACCGATTCCGAGCGAACCTGAAGACCGTTTGAGGGCTTATCCATGCCAAGAAGACGCGTAGCAGCCAAGCGCGAAGTGCTTGACGATCCAAAATACGGAAGCCAAATTCTGGCCAAGTTCATGAACCACGTGATGGAAAGCGGCAAGAAAGCCGTTGCCGAGCGTATCGTTTATGGCGCGCTGGAAAAGGTTAAAGAACGCAAGAACAGCGACCCCCTGGAAATCTTCGAGAAAGCTCTCGACGCCATCGCTCCGCTGGTCGAAGTGAAGTCGCGCCGTGTAGGCGGTGCTACTTACCAGGTTCCGGTTGAAGTTCGTCCGTCCCGTCGTAACGCTCTGGCAATGCGCTGGTTGGTAGACTTCGCCCGTAAGCGCGGCGAGAAGTCTATGGCTCTGCGTTTGGCTGGCGAACTGTTGGACGCTGCTGAAGGTAAAGGTGCTGCTGTTAAGAAGCGTGAAGACGTGCACCGTATGGCTGAAGCTAACAAAGCTTTCTCGCACTACCGCTTCTAATCTTAGCTTCACTAATTTTGCGAGGGCTTTATGGCTCGTACTACTCCGATTAGCCGCTACCGTAACATCGGTATCGTTGCTCACGTGGATGCTGGTAAAACCACCACCACCGAGCGCGTACTGTTTTACACCGGCAAAAGTCACAAAATGGGCGAGGTGCATGATGGCGCCGCGACCACAGACTGGATGGTTCAGGAGCAGGAGCGTGGTATTACCATTACTTCTGCTGCTATTACCGCCTTCTGGAAAGGTTCCGAGAAGCAGTACAAGGATGAGCATCGCTTCAACGTAATCGATACCCCGGGCCACGTAGACTTCACCATTGAAGTTGAACGTTCCCTGCGCGTACTCGACGGCGCTGTCGTTGTGTTCTGTGGTACTTCGGGTGTTGAGCCTCAGTCGGAAACCGTATGGCGTCAAGCCAACAAATACGGCGTTCCACGTCTTGTTTATGTAAACAAGATGGACCGTGCTGGTGCCAACTTCCTGCGCGTGATCGGTCAGATCAAGCAGCGTCTGGGTCACACCCCGGTGCCAATCCAATTGGCTATCGGTTCCGAAGACAACTTCCAGGGTCAGATCGATCTGATCAACATGGAAGCTGTTTACTGGAATGACGCTGACAAAGGTATGGTCCCTGTTCGCAAGCCTATCCCTGCAGAACTGCAGGAACTGGCTGACGAATGGCGCAATAACATGGTTGAGGCTGCTGCCGAAGCCAGCGAAGAGCTGATGAACAAGTACCTCGAAGGTGAAGAACTCACCAACGCGGAAATCAAGGCCGCTCTGCGTCAGCGTACTATCGCTGGTGAGATCGTCTTGGCTGTTTGCGGTTCTTCCTTCAAGAACAAGGGTGTTCCCCTGGTTCTCGACGCCGTTATCGACTACCTGCCTGCCCCAACTGACATTCCTGCTATCAAGGGTACCAACCCTGATAACGAGGAAGAAGAGATGGAGCGTCACGCCGATGACAGCGAGCCGTTCTCGGCTCTGGCGTTCAAGATCGCTACTGACCCATTCGTGGGTACTTTGACCTTCGTCCGCGTTTACTCGGGCGTGTTGGCCTCCGGCGACGGCGTGATCAACTCGGTTAAAGGCAAGAAAGAGCGCGTGGGTCGTATGGTGCAAATGCACGCAAACGCCCGTGAAGAGATCAAGGAAGTACGCGCTGGTGACATCGCGGCCCTGATCGGCATGAAGGACGTCACCACTGGTGAGACTTTGTGCGACGCTGCTAAGCCAATCATCCTGGTTCGCATGGACTTCCCGGAGCCGGTTATTTCGGTTGCCGTTGAGCCTAAGACCAAGGATGACCAGGAAAAAATGGGTATCGCTCTGGGCAAACTTGCTCAGGAAGATCCATCTTTCCGCGTCAAGACTGATGAAGAGACTGGTCAAACGATCATCTCCGGCATGGGCGAGTTGCACCTGGACATCCTGGTTGACCGGATGCGCCGTGAGTTCAACGTCGAAGCCAACATCGGTAAGCCTCAGGTTTCCTATCGTGAGCGCATCACGAAGAACTGTGAAATCGAAGGCAAGTTCGTTCGTCAGTCCGGCGGTCGTGGTCAGTTCGGTCACTGCTGGATCCGTTTTGCTCCTGCTGACGAAGGTCAGGAAGGTCTGCAATTCGTGAACGAAGTAGTTGGTGGTGTTGTTCCTAAGGAATACATCCCGGCTATCCAGAAGGGTATCGAAGAGCAGATGAAGAACGGTGTTGTTGCCGGCTATCCGCTGATCGGCCTGAAAGCAACCGTTTTTGACGGTTCTTACCACGACGTCGACTCCAACGAGATGGCGTTTAAGGTGGCTGCTTCCATGGCAACCAAGCAACTGGCCCAGAAGGGCGGTGGTGAGTTGCTTGAGCCAATCATGGCGGTAGAAGTTGTTACACCTGAAGACTATATGGGTGATGTCATGGGCGACCTTAACCGTCGTCGCGGCATGATCTTGGGTATGGAAGACACGGTTTCCGGCAAAGTGATTCGCGCCGAGGTTCCGTTGGGTGAGATGTTCGGTTACGCGACCGACGTTCGCTCCATGTCCCAGGGTCGCGCAAGCTACTCTATGGAATTCAAAAAATACAACACAGCTCCGGCGCACATCGCTGAAACTGTATCCAAAAAACAAGGCTGATTCAGTCCTTTAGGCAAGGAGTTAATTGTCGTGGCTAAAGAAAAATTTGATCGTTCCCTACCGCACGTAAACGTTGGCACCATCGGCCACGTTGACCACGGTAAAACCACTCTGACCGCTGCTCTGACTCGCGTCTGCTCCGAAGTTTTCGGTTCGGCTCGTGTTGACTTCGACAAGATCGACAGCGCACCAGAAGAAAAAGCTCGTGGTATCACCATCAACACCGCGCACGTTGAGTACAACTCGACTATTCGTCACTACGCTCACGTTGACTGCCCAGGTCACGCTGACTACGTGAAGAACATGATCACTGGTGCTGCCCAGATGGACGGCGCGATCCTGGTTTGCTCGGCCGCTGATGGTCCGATGCCACAAACCCGTGAGCACATCCTGCTGTCCCGTCAGGTAGGCGTTCCGTACATCGTGGTTTTCCTGAACAAGGCTGACCTGGTAGACGACGCTGAGCTGCTGGAACTGGTTGAGATGGAAGTGCGCGATCTGCTGAGCACTTACGACTTCCCAGGCGACGACACTCCGATCATCATCGGTTCTGCTCGTATGGCTCTGGAAGGTAACGACGAAAACGAAATGGGCACCACTGCCGTTCGTAAACTGGTTGAAACTCTGGACACCTACATCCCAGAACCAGTTCGTCTGACCGACAAGCCGTTCCTGATGCCAATCGAAGACGTATTCTCGATCTCCGGTCGCGGTACTGTTGTGACTGGTCGTATCGAGCGCGGTATCGTTCGCGTTCAAGATCCACTGGAAATCGTTGGTCTGCGTGACACCACCGTCACCACCTGCACCGGTGTTGAAATGTTCCGCAAACTGCTCGACGAAGGTCGTGCTGGCGAGAACTGCGGCGTTCTGCTGCGTGGTACCAAGCGTGACGACGTTGAGCGTGGCCAGGTTCTGGTTAAGCCAGGTTCGGTTAAGCCGCACACCAAGTTTACCGCAGAAGTTTACGTTCTGAGCAAAGAAGAAGGCGGCCGTCATACTCCGTTCTTCAAAGGCTACCGTCCACAGTTCTACTTCCGTACTACTGACGTGACTGGTAACTGCGAACTGCCAGAAGGCGTTGAAATGGTAATGCCAGGCGATAACATTCAAATGACTGTTACCCTGATCAAAACCATCGCAATGGAAGACGGTCTGCGCTTCGCAATCCGCGAAGGCGGCCGTACCGTTGGTGCTGGTGTTGTAGCTAAAATCATCGAGTAATTATCTCTTCTGAGATAGCTCGATTTTTTGAGAAGGCCCCCGCTTAGCGGGGGCCTTTTTTATTGGGTTGACACCTATCTGGGGCGTCTATAGAATTGCGCCTCCTTTTAACGGGCGTATTGCGCTCGCTGGGAATAGCAGCCGGAGTCTGAAATCCAATGCAAAATCAGCAAATCCGTATCAGGTTGAAGGCTTTTGACCATCGTCTGATCGACCAATCCACCCAGGAAATCGTGGAAACCGCGAAACGTACTGGTGCTCAAGTGCGTGGTCCAATTCCACTGCCTACCCGTAAAGAGCGGTTCACCGTTCTGGTCTCCCCGCACGTCAACAAAGACGCGCGTGACCAGTACGAGATCCGTACTCATAAGCGCGTACTGGACATCGTCCAGCCAACGGATAAAACCGTTGATGCACTTATGAAGCTCGATCTGGCGGCCGGTGTGGAAGTACAGATCAGCCTCGGCTAAGACTTGGGTCTTAGTCGTGTAACGCTCTGAAATGGGCGGCCATAGCGGGTGAAAGCCCCGTACACTCATGAGGTTTACAACATGACTATTGGTGTAGTCGGTCGTAAATGCGGTATGACCCGTATTTTCACCGAAGAAGGTGTCTCCATTCCGGTCACGGTCATTGAGATCGAGCCGAATCGCGTCACCCAGTTCAAAACTGAAGAAACCGATGGCTATCGTGCAGTGCAAGTCACTGTAGGCGAGCGTCGTGCTTCGCGCGTGACTGCTGCTCAAGCAGGTCACTTCGCTAAAGCAAACGTTGCAGCTGGTCGCACTGTTATGGAGTTCCGTCTCGAAGACGGCGACTACCAGGCTGGCGATCTGATCAACGCTGAAATCTTCGCCGCTGGTCAACTGGTTGATGTAACCGGTCAGTCCAAGGGTAAAGGCTTCCAGGGTACGATCAAGCGTTGGAATTTCCGTGGCCAAGACAACACTCACGGTAACTCCGTTTCCCACCGCGTCCCGGGCTCTATTGGCCAGTGCCAGACTCCTGGTCGTGTATTCAAGGGCAAAAAAATGTCCGGTCATATGGGCGCTGAGCGCGTGACCGTGCAGTCCCTCGAAGTAGTGCGCGTCGACGCTGAACGCAATCTGTTGTTGGTCAAGGGTGCTGTTCCTGGCGCTACTGGCGGCAACCTGGTTGTACGTCCAGCGGCCAAGGCTCGCGGTTAAGGGGAAGCTGACATGCAATTAAATGTAAATGACGCTCAAGCGATCGAAGTTTCCGAACTGACATTTGGCGGCGAATTCAACGAGACGCTGGTTCACCAAGCAGTCGTGGCCTACATGGCCGGCGGCCGTCAAGGTAGCAAGCAGCAAAAGACCCGTTCCGACGTACGTGGTGGCGGTAAGCGCCCTTGGCGTCAGAAAGGTACTGGCCGTGCTCGTGCCGGTACTATCCGTAGCCCAATCTGGCGTGGCGGCGGTACCACTTTCGCAGCTCGTCCACAGGATCACTCTCAGAAGCTCAACAAGAAGATGTATCGCGCAGCACTGCGCTCCATCCTTGCTGAACTCGTGCGTACTGATCGTCTGGTTGTGGTTCAGGACTTCGCTGTTGAAAGCCCGAAAACCAAAGATCTGCTGGGCAAGCTGAACAACATGAGCCTGACCGACGTTTTGATCGTGTCTGAAGCTGTTGATCAGAACCTGTACCTGGCTGCTCGCAACCTGCCACACGTTGATGTACGTGACGTGCAAGGTTCCGATCCAGTTAGTCTGATCGCATACGACAAGGTGTTGATCACCGTGTCGGCCGTGAAGAAATTCGAGGAGCTGCTGGGATGAACCAGGAACGCGTATTTAAAGTTCTGCTTGGCCCGCACGTTTCCGAAAAGGCTACGGTTCTGGCTGACAAGAAAGGCCAGTTCGTTTTCAAGGTTGCAACCGATGCAACCAAGCTGGAAATCAAGAAGGCCGTCGAAAGCCTGTTCAGCGTGAAAGTAGAGCGTGTTACTACCCTGAATGTTCTGGGTAAGAGCAAGCGCACTGCTCGCGGTCTGGGCAAGCGTAATGACTGGAAGAAGGCAGTTATCTCCCTTCAGCCAGGCCAAGATCTCGATTTCAGCAGCAGTGCTGAGTAAGGAAGGGGTGCATCATGGCAATCGTTAAATGCAAACCGACTTCCCCTGGCCGCCGTTTTGTGGTCAAGGTGGTCAACCAGGAGCTGCATAAAGGCGCTCCTCACGCACCGCTGCTCGAGAAGAAATCGAAGTCTGGTGGTCGTAACAACAATGGTCGTATTACCACTCGTCACATCGGTGGTGGCCATAAGCAGCATTATCGTCTGGTCGACTTCCGTCGCAACGACAAAGATGGCATCGCTGCCACTGTCGAGCGTATCGAATACGATCCAAACCGTACTGCTCACATCGCTCTGCTGCTGTACGCAGATGGCGAGCGTCGCTACATCATCGCCCCTAAAGGCGTGAGCGCTGGCGACCAGCTGATCGCAGGTGCCCTGGCACCGATCAAGCCGGGCAACGCTCTGCAACTGCGTAACATTCCAGTTGGTAGCACCGTACACGGCATCGAATTGAAGCCAGGTAAAGGCGCGCAAATCGCTCGTTCCGCTGGTGCTTCGGCTCAGCTGATCGCTCGTGAAGGTGTCTACGTGACCCTGCGTCTGCGTTCTGGTGAGATGCGTAAAGTGCTGGCTGAATGCCGCGCGACCCTGGGTGAAGTCTCGAACTCCGAGCACAGCCTGCGTTCGCTGGGTAAAGCTGGTGCCAAACGCTGGCGTGGCGTTCGCCCAACCGTTCGTGGTGTTGCCATGAACCCGGTTGACCACCCACACGGTGGTGGTGAAGGTCGTACCTCTGGTGGTCGTCATCCGGTATCGCCATGGGGCTTCCCGACTAAGGGCGCGAAGACTCGTGGTAATAAGCGTACCGACAAAATGATCGTCCGTCGTCGCAAGTAAATAGAGGGATACGACAGTGCCACGTTCTCTGAAAAAAGGTCCTTTTATTGATCTTCACCTACTGAAGAAGATCGAAGTGGCGGCGGAAAAGAACGATCGCAAACCAGTTAAGACCTGGTCGCGTCGTTCGATGATCCTGCCACAAATGGTCGGTCTGACCATCGCAGTACACAACGGTCGTCAACACGTCCCAGTTCTCGTTAACGAAGACATGGTCGGCCACAAACTAGGCGAGTTTGCCGGTACCCGCACTTATCGTGGGCACGTGGCAGACAAGAAAGCCAAGCGTTAAGGGGTAAGGAAATGGAAGTAGCCGCTAAGTTGTCGGGCGCTCGAATCTCCGCCCAGAAAGCCCGCTTGGTCGCCGACCAGATCCGCGGGAAGAAGGTGGGCGAAGCGCTCAACCTGTTGGCTTTCAGCAGTAAGAAAGCCGCCGAGATCATGAAGAAAGTGCTGGAGTCGGCCGTAGCCAACGCCGAGCATAACGAAGGCGCAGACGTTGATGACCTGAAGGTCAGCACCGTTTTCGTCAACGAAGGGCGTTCGCTGAAGCGCATCATGCCACGTGCCAAAGGCCGTGCTGATCGCATCGTCAAGCGGTCTTGCCATATCACTGTCAAGGTTGCTGACAAGTAACGGAGTCGAAGAGATGGGTCAGAAAGTACATCCCATTGGCATTCGCCTGGGAATCGTCAAGGAGCACACCTCCGTCTGGTACGCAGACGGTCGGACTTATGCGGACTACTTGTTCGCTGATCTGAAGGTGCGTGAGTATCTCCAAGACAAACTAAAAAGCGCGTCCGTAAGCCGTATCGATATCCATCGTCCGGCCCAAACTGCACGTATCACCATCCACACCGCTCGTCCAGGTATCGTTATCGGGAAGAAAGGTGAAGATGTTGAGAAACTGCGTCAGGACCTGACCAAGCAAATGGGTGTGCCTGTGCACATCAATATCGAAGAGATCCGCAAGCCGGAGCTCGACGGTATGCTGGTTGCGCAGAGCGTAGCTCAGCAGCTGGAGCGTCGCGTAATGTTCCGTCGCGCTATGAAGCGCGCCGTACAGAACGCCATGCGCATTGGTGCCAAAGGCATCAAAATCCAAGTGAGCGGTCGTCTCGGCGGTGCTGAAATCGCACGTACTGAATGGTATCGCGAAGGTCGTGTGCCACTGCACACCCTGCGTGCCGACATCGACTATGCCAACTACGAAGCTCACACCACTTACGGTGTGATCGGTGTAAAGGTTTGGATCTTCAAAGGCGAAGTAATTGGTGGTCGCCAAGAAGAACTGAAACCACAAGCACCAGCGCCTCGTAAAAAAGCTGCTAAGTAAGGGGTACGCCAAATGTTGCAACCTAAGCGTACGAAGTTCCGCAAGCAGATGACAGGCCACAACCGTGGTCTGGCTCAGCGCGGTAGCAAAGTCAGCTTCGGCGAGTTCGCGCTGAAGTCTGTAGCTCGTGGTCGTCTCACCGCTCGTCAGATCGAGTCAGCGCGTCGTGCTCTGACCCGTCACGTAAAACGTGGCGGCAAGATCTGGATCCGTGTATTCCCGGACAAGCCGATCTCCAAAAAACCTCTCGAGGTTCGGATGGGTAAAGGTAAGGGTAACGTGGAATACTGGGTAGCCCAGATTCAGCCAGGCAAAGTCCTGTATGAAATCGAGGGTGTTTCTGAAGAGCTGGCGCGTGAGGCTTTCGCCCTGGCTGCTGCAAAGCTGCCGCTCGCCACCTCCTTTGTTAAACGGACGGTGATGTGATGAAAGCGAATGAACTTCGTGAAAAATCCGCACAGCAGCTGAACGAGCAACTGCTCGGCCTGCTGCGCGACCAGTTCAATCTGCGTATGCAGAAAGCAACTGGCCAGTTGGGGCAGTCTCATCTGCTCTCGCAAGTTAAGCGTGACATCGCTCGCGTGAAGACTGTGCTCAACCAGCAGGCAGGTAAGTGATCATGGCTGAAGCCGAAAAGACTGTCCGTACGCTGACTGGCCGTGTTGTCAGCGACAAGATGGACAAAACCATCACCGTTTTGATCGAGCGTCGCGTTAAGCACCCGATCTACGGTAAATATGTTAAGCGTTCGACTAAGCTGCACGCGCACGACGAAACCAATCAGTGCCACATCGGCGACAAAGTCACTATTCGTGAAACTCGTCCGCTGGCCAAGACCAAGTCTTGGGCACTGGTTGATGTTCTCGAACGCGCTGTGGAAGTCTAAGGACTAGGGGTCGGAGAAATTATATGATTCAGACTCAATCCATGCTCGATGTGGCCGATAACAGCGGCGCTCGCCGTGTTATGTGCATCAAGGTGCTGGGTGGCTCCCATCGTCGTTACGCTGGTATCGGTGACATCATCAAAGTTACCGTGAAGGAAGCAATTCCTCGCGGTAAGGTGAAAAAAGGCCAAGTGATGACTGCTGTTGTAGTCCGCACTCGTCACGGCGTACGCCGTGCAGATGGCTCCATTATCCGCTTTGATGGCAACGCTGCTGTTCTTCTGAACAACAAGCAAGAGCCGATCGGCACCCGTATCTTTGGGCCAGTGACCCGTGAACTTCGTACTGAGAAGTTCATGAAGATCGTCTCGCTCGCCCCAGAAGTGCTGTAAGGAGATCCGACATGCAAAAGATTCGTCGTGACGACGAGATCATCGTGATCGCCGGCAAAGACAAAGGTAAGCGCGGTAAGGTGCTGAAGGTTCTCGCTGACGACCGTCTGGTCGTTGGTGGTCTGAACCTGGTCAAGCGTCATACCAAGCCTAACCCGATGTCGGGCGTACAGGGCGGTATCGTCGAGAAAGAAGCGCCACTGCACGCTTCTAACGTCGCCATCTTCAACGGCGAAACCAACAAGGCTGATCGTGTTGGTTTCAAAGTAGAAGACGGTAAGAAAATTCGTGTCTTCAAGTCGACCCAAAAAGCGGTTGATGCTTGAACACTGCTAGGTAGATAAGACCATGGCACGACTACAAGAGATTTACCGGAAGGAAATCGCCCCCAAGCTTAAGGAAGAACTTAAGCTCGGGAACGTGATGGAAGTTCCGCGCGTTACCAAAATCACCCTGAACATGGGTCTGGGCGAAGCGATCGGCGACAAAAAAGTCATCGAGCACGCTGTTGCTGACCTGGAAAAGATCACCGGTCAAAAGGTCGTTGTGACTTACGCTCGGAAATCCATCGCTGGCTTTAAAGTCCGTGAAGGTTGGCCGATCGGCGTCAAAGTGACCCTGCGCCGTGAGCGTATGTACGAATTCCTGGATCGTCTGCTGTCGATCTCCCTGCCTCGGGTTCGCGACTTCCGCGGCCTGAATGCCAAGTCCTTCGATGGTCGTGGTAACTACAGCATGGGCGTGAAAGAGCAGATCATCTTCCCGGAAATCGACTACGACAAGATCGATGCTCTCCGCGGTCTGGACATCACCCTGACCACCACTGCCAAGAACGATGATGAAGGCCGCGCTCTGCTGCGTGCATTCAAATTCCCGTTCCGCAACTGATTGGAGTAGGACCATGGCCAAGATGAGCATGAAAAACCGCGAGCTGAAGCGTCAGCTCACGGTTGCCAAGTACGCCAAGAAGCGTGCAGCACTGAAAGCGATCATCGTTGATCTGAACGCAAGTCCAGAAGCGCGTTGGGAAGCTACAGTTGCTCTGCAGAAGCAGCCACGTGACGCAAGCGCTTCGCGCATGCGTAACCGCTGCCGCCTGACCGGTCGTCCACACGGCGTTTACCGCAAGTTCGGCCTCGGCCGTAACAAACTGCGTGAAGCGGCAATGCGTGGTGACGTACCAGGTCTGGTTAAAGCCAGCTGGTAAGTACTTTCAGCGTCCAGGTGGGAGGTATCGCAAGATACTGACCACCGGTGACCTTGAATCTGGAACAAGCCCCTTTTGGGGCTTGTTTCATTTCCGGAGTGTGTCTAGAATACCCGGCTCGCCTGAGCCCGTGTTTTCTATGCTCGGAGATTCTCGGCGACATATGTAGCCGCAAGGCTAATTTTTTTGTATTAGGAGCGTCTAGCCCATGAGTATGCAGGACCCGTTAGCGGACATGCTAACTCGTATCCGTAATGCCCAGATGGCTGAAAAGTCCGTCGTAAGCATGCCATCTTCCAAGTTGAAGGTAGCTGTTGCCAAAGTCCTGAAAGACGAAGGCTACATTGCGGGTTATCAGATCAGCAGCGAAACCAAGCCACTGCTGTCCATCGAGCTGAAGTACTTCGAAGGCCGTTCGGTCATCGAGGAAGTGAAGCGCGTTAGCCGTCCAGGCCTGCGTCAGTACAAGTCCGCTGAGGATCTGCCGAAAGTTCGTGGCGGTCTTGGCGTGTCTATCGTCTCCACCAACAAAGGTGTGATGACGGATCGTGCTGCGCGCGCTGCCGGTGTCGGCGGCGAAGTTCTTTGCACTGTGTTCTAAGGGGGGATAAGCATGTCTCGCGTCGCTAAGAACCCCGTTAAGCTGCCAGCCGGTGTCGAAGTCAAATTCGCAGGCCAACAGCTTTCGGTGAAGGGTGCCAAGGGTACTCTTGAACTGAACATCCATTCGTCCGTTGAGATCGTTGAAGAAGCTGGTGAGCTGCGTTTCGCTGCTCGCAATGGCGATCAACAAACTCGCGCAATGGCCGGTACCACGCGTGCGTTGGTAAACAACATGGTCCAAGGCGTAAGCCAAGGCTTCGAGCGTAAGCTCCAGCTGGTCGGTGTTGGTTACAAAGCGCAAGCAAAAGGCACGGTTTTGAACCTGGCCCTTGGCTTCTCGCACCCAGTGGATTACGAACTGCCGGAAGGCATCACCGCTGAGACTCCTAGCCAGACCGATATCCTGATCAAGGGCATCGATAAGCAGCTGGTAGGTCAAGTGGCTGCTGAGATCCGCGACTTCCGTCCACCAGAGCCGTACAAAGGCAAAGGTGTGCGCTACGCGGACGAAGTCGTCCGTCGTAAAGAAGCCAAGAAGAAGTAGGGCATAGCAAATGACCGACAAAAAAGTTACTCGACTGCGTCGCGCTCGCAAAGCACGCCTGAAAATGCACGAACTCGAAGTCGTGCGTCTCTGCGTGTTCCGCTCGTCGCAGCACATCTACGCCCAGGTCATCTCGGCCGACGGCAACAAAGTCCTGGCAAGCGCCTCGACTTTGGATAAAGAACTGCGTGATGGTGCCACTGGCAACATCGACGCGGCCACAAAGGTTGGCCAGCTGGTCGCTACGCGTGCTAAGGCCGCTGGCGTCTCGCAAGTGGCTTTCGACCGCTCTGGCTTCAAGTACCACGGCCGCGTTAAAGCGCTGGCTGATGCTGCTCGTGAAGCTGGGCTGGAGTTCTAAGTTATGTCAAATAACGACCAAAAGCGCGACGAAGGCTACATTGAGAAGCTGGTTCAAGTTAACCGCGTAGCCAAAACCGTTAAAGGCGGCCGTATCTTCACTTTCACCGCGTTGACCGTGGTGGGTGATGGTAAAGGGCGCGTTGGCTTCGGCCGTGGCAAGTCGCGTGAAGTGCCTGCTGCGATCCAGAAGGCAATGGAAGCTGCTCGCCGCAACATGATCCAAGTTGATCTGAACGGCACCACGCTGCAGTACGCAATGAAGTCCGCTCATGGCGCTTCGAAGGTGTACATGCAGCCTGCTTCTGAAGGTACCGGTATCATCGCTGGCGGCGCTATGCGTGCTGTCCTCGAAGTTGCTGGCGTTCAGAACGTTCTGGCCAAGTGCTACGGCTCGACTAACCCGGTAAACGTGGTTCACGCCACTTTCAAAGGTTTGAAAGCTATGCAATCCCCTGAATCCATTGCCGCCAAGCGTGGCAAAAGCGTCCAGGAGATCTTCTGATCATGGCTACCGTTAAAGTAACGCTGATCAAAAGCATGACCGGCCGCATCCCTAACCACAAACTGTGCGTTAAAGGTCTGGGTCTGCGTCGCATCGGTCACACTGTAGAAGTCCAGGATACTCCCGAGAATCGCGGGATGATCAACAAGGCTTACTACATGCTGCGTGTAGAGGGTTAATCGATGAAACTCAATGATCTGAGTCCAGCGCCGGGTTCCCGTCGCGAAAAGCATCGTCCGGGCCGTGGTATCGGTAGCGGTTTGGGTAAGACTGGTGGCCGTGGCCACAAAGGTCAAACCTCCCGCTCCGGTGGCACCATTGCTCCAGGCTTTGAAGGCGGTCAACAGCCGCTGCATCGTCGCCTGCCTAAGTTCGGTTTCGTTTCCCTGAAAGCCATGGACCGCGCAGAAGTGCGTCTGTCCGAGCTGGCCAAAGTGGAAGGCGACATCGTTACTGTGCAGACCCTGAAAGATGCCAACGTGATCAACGTCAACGTACAGCGTGTGAAAATCATGCTGTCCGGTGAAGTGACTCGCGCTGTCACTATCGGCAAGGGAATCGGCGCCACCAAAGGTGCGCGTTCGGCTATCGAAGCAGCTGGCGGCAAGTTCGAGGAATAAATGGCTAAGCAAGGTGCTCTCTCAGCGCTCGGCAAAGGCGGTATGTCTGAACTTTGGGCTCGTCTGCGTTTTCTGTTCCTGGCGATTATCGTCTACCGAATAGGCGCACACATCCCGGTTCCAGGTATCAACCCGGACCGACTCGCAGACCTGTTTCGACAGAATGAGGGGACCATTCTTAGCTTGTTCAACATGTTTTCCGGCGGCGCGCTGGAACGGATGAGCATCTTTGCACTGGGGATCATGCCGTACATTTCGGCATCGATCATCATGCAACTGATGACCGCCGTCAGCCCGCAGCTGGAGCAGTTGAAGAAGGAAGGTGAAGCTGGCCGTCGCAAGATTAGCCAGTACACCCGCTACGGCACTGTCATCCTCGCCCTGGTTCAAGCTATCGGCATGTCCGTTGGCCTGGCCGGGCAGGGTGTTGCGTTCACTGGTGACTTTGGCTTCCATTTCGTCGCGGTATCCACTTTTGTGGCTGGTGCGATGTTCATGATGTGGCTGGGTGAGCAGATTACTGAGCGTGGTGTTGGCAACGGTATCTCGATGTTGATTTTCGCAGGTATCGTCGCCGGTCTTCCGAGAGCAATCGGGCAGTCTTTCGAGTCTGCGCGTCAGGGTGATATCAATATTTTCGCCCTGGTTGCCATCGGTTTGCTGGCAGTAGCGATTATCGGTTTTGTGGTGTTCATTGAGCGTGGCCAGCGTCGTATTGCTGTTCACTACGCCAAGCGTCAGCAGGGCCGTAAGGTTTTTGCTGCGCAGACCAGCCACTTGCCGCTGAAAGTGAATATGGCCGGTGTTATTCCGGCAATTTTCGCGAGCAGCATTTTGCTGTTTCCGGCTTCGTTGGGTACCTGGTTTGGTCAGTCTGAAAATATGGGCTGGCTGCAGGACCTCTCTCAGTCGATCGCTCCTGGTCAGCCGTTGAATATTCTGCTGTTTAGTGCAGGGATTATTTTCTTCTGCTTCTTCTATACGGCGTTGATGTTCAATCCGAAAGACGTAGCGGAAAACCTGAAGAAGTCCGGTGCCTTTATTCCGGGTATTCGTCCAGGTGAGCAGTCTGCACGCTACATTGATGGCGTTCTGACTCGTTTGACCCTGTTCGGTGCTCTATATATGACGGCCGTGTGCTTGTTGCCCCAGTTCCTGGTGGTTGCAGCAAACGTTCCGTTCTACCTTGGCGGGACCTCGTTGCTGATCGTGGTCGTGGTTGTGATGGACTTCATGTCCCAAGTACAATCGCACCTCGTTTCGCACCAGTACGAATCCCTGATGAAGAAAGCCAACCTGAAGGGCTACGGCAGCGGCATGTTGCGCTGAGTACCCCATAAGGTTCGAGGAGTTGGTGATGAAAGTTCGTGCATCGGTGAAAAAGCTGTGCCGTAACTGCAAGATTATTCGCCGCGAAGGTGTTGTTCGAGTAATTTGCAGCGCGGAACCGCGTCACAAACAGCGCCAAGGCTGAGTGTGATCCGCTTGAAGCCCGGCAGCTAGTGCGCTGCCGGGTTGATTATTTGTTATTACAGCGATATTATCTCGCGCCCTATTTCTTGGCTTCCGGGGCGTAGGTAGCTGTCAATTGGAGTCCCACTGAATGGCCCGTATTGCAGGCGTTAACATTCCAGATAACAAGCACACTGTTATCTCGCTGACCTACATCTATGGTGTTGGTCGCACTACTGCGCAGAAAATTTGCGCAGTTGCTGGGGTAAACCCAGCCGCTAAGATCAAGGATCTGAGCGACGAGCAGATTGAACAGCTGCGTGGCGAAGTGGCGAAGTTCACCACTGAAGGTGACCTGCGTCGCGAAATCAACATGAAAATCAAGCGTTTGATGGACCTCGGTTGCTATCGCGGTCTGCGTCATCGTCGTGGTCTTCCAGTACGCGGTCAGCGTACCAAGACTAACGCGCGTACCCGTAAAGGTCCGCGTAAGCCGATCCGCAAGTAATCGCCCCAGCGAATCGACAGGAAAATTATCATGGCAAAACCTGCTGCTCGTCCTCGTAAAAAAGTTAAAAAGACAGTGGTTGATGGCATCGCCCACATCCATGCTTCTTTTAACAACACCATCGTGACCATCACCGACCGTCAAGGTAACGCGCTTTCTTGGGCTACCTCCGGTGGTTCGGGTTTCCGCGGTTCCCGCAAGTCCACCCCGTTTGCTGCTCAAGTAGCTGCTGAACGTGCTGGTCAAGCTGCGCTGGAATACGGCCTGAAAAACCTCGACGTTAACGTCAAAGGTCCAGGTCCAGGTCGTGAGTCTGCTGTCCGTGCTTTGAACGGCTGTGGCTATAAGATCGCCAGCATCACCGACGTGACGCCAATCCCGCACAACGGGTGCCGTCCGCCGAAGAAGCGCCGCGTGTAATCCAGGAGATTGTAAAGAATGGCTCGTTACATTGGTCCAAAATGCAAACTCGCTCGTCGCGAAGGCACCGATCTCTTCCTGAAGAGCGGCGTGCGCGCGATCGAATCGAAGTGCAACATTGAAGCAGCACCTGGTATCCACGGCCAACGCCGCGGTCGCCAGTCCGATTACGGCACCCAACTGCGTGAAAAGCAGAAGGTCCGTCGTATCTACGGCGTTCTCGAGCGTCAGTTCAGCGGCTACTACAAAGAAGCTGCTGGCAAGAAAGGTGCAACCGGTGAAAACCTGCTGCAACTGCTCGAATGCCGTCTGGACAACGTTGTATACCGTATGGGCTTTGGTTCGACTCGTGCCGAATCCCGTCAGCTGGTATCGCACAAGTCGATCAGCGTTAACGGTCAGACCGTAAACGTTCCGTCCTACCAGGTTCGTGCTGGTGACGTGGTCGCAGTTCGCGAGAAAGCAAAAAACCAACTTCGCATTGTCCAAGCTCTCGATCTGTGTGCCCAACGTGGCCGCGTAGAATGGGTAGAAGTAGACACTGAGAAGAAGTCGGGCGTTTTCAAGAACGTTCCTGCTCGCAGTGATCTGTCCGCCGACATCAACGAAAGCCTGATTGTCGAGCTCTACTCCAAGTAAGGGCTAGAAAATAGGTGCATCCATGCAGATTTCGGTAAATGAGTTCCTGACACCCCGCCACATTGATGTGCAGGTTGTCAGTCCAACCCGCGCCAAGATCACTCTCGAGCCTCTCGAGCGTGGTTTTGGCCACACCCTGGGCAACGCGCTGCGCCGCATCCTGTTGTCCTCAATGCCCGGCTGTGCAGTAGTCGAGGCCGAGATTGACGGTGTGCTCCACGAGTACAGCGCCATCGAAGGTGTACAGGAAGACGTAATTGAAATCCTGTTGAACCTTAAAGGTCTGGCTATCAAGCTGCACGGCCGTGACGAAGTTACGCTGACCTTGTCGAAGAAGGGTTCGGGGGTGGTTACCGCTGCCGATATTCAGCTGGATCATGATGTCGAGATCGTTAACCCCGATCACGTAATCGCTAACCTGGCGTCTAACGGCGCCCTGAACATGAAGCTCACCGTAGCTCGTGGTCGTGGTTATGAACCGGCCGACTCGCGTCAGAGCGATGAAGACGAAAGCCGCAGCATTGGTCGCTTGCAGCTTGACTCTTCGTTCAGCCCGGTTCGCCGTATCGCATACGTGGTGGAAAACGCCCGTGTCGAGCAGCGTACTAACCTGGACAAGCTGGTTATTGATCTGGAAACCAACGGTACTCTGGATCCTGAAGAGGCTATCCGCCGCGCTGCAACCATTCTGCAACAGCAGTTGGCTGCGTTCGTCGACCTCAAAGGTGACAGCGAACCAGTGGTAATCGAGCAGGAAGACGAGATCGATCCGATCCTGCTTCGCCCGGTTGACGATCTGGAACTGACTGTACGTTCGGCTAACTGCCTTAAGGCGGAAAACATTTACTACATCGGCGACCTGATTCAGCGTACCGAAGTAGAACTGTTGAAGACTCCGAACCTGGGCAAGAAATCCTTGACTGAAATCAAGGACGTTCTGGCCTCCCGCGGTCTGTCCCTCGGCATGCGCCTCGACAACTGGCCGCCTGCAAGTCTTAAGAAGGACGACAAGGCGACTGCCTGATCGTCGTAATCACCGAACGTGAGTTTGGTAAGGAATGAACCATGCGTCATCGTAAAAGTGGTCGTCACCTGAGCCGTACCAGCTCGCACCGCAAGGCCATGTTCCAAAACATGGCGGTGTCGCTGTTCGAGCACGAGCTGATCAAAACTACACTGCCGAAAGCTAAAGAACTGCGTCGCGTTGCTGAGCCGCTGATTACTTTGGCCAAGACAGACAGCCTGGCTAACCGCCGTCTGGCTTTCGACCGTACTCGTTCGAAAGCTATCGTTGGTAAGCTCTTCAACGACCTGGGCAAGCGTTACGCTACCCGTGAGGGTGGCTACCTGCGCATCCTCAAGTGCGGTTTCCGCGCTGGCGACAACGCGCCTATGGCGTACGTCGAGTTGGTTGATCGTGCTACTGCTGGCGAAGCTGTAAGCGCCGAGTAAGACGACAAGCTGTAACGAAGAACCGGGCCTAGTGCCCGGTTTTTTGTGCGCGTAATAAAAGCGTCACGTGTACAAGCTTTCGTCAGGTCAAGATTGGCACTATGAATGAAGGGATTGTCGGTAGTTTTTCTCTATTGATGTCTGCAATTTAATGAATTTGTAGACGTCATGTTGATGATCGATACTTCCTCCAAGCCGATAGCCGGCAGTTCCAAGTCCGACCTGAGGAAAATTGAGCATGAGCCAGAACAAAATCCTTACTACTGCCAGTGGCGCGCCCGTTGCGGATAACCAGAATTCCCGTTCCGCCGGCCCTCGTGGCCCGCTGCTTCTTGACGACTTTCACCTGATCGAGAAGCTTGCCCATTTCAACCGTGAGAACATCCCTGAGCGTCGCGTACACGCCAAAGGCTCGGGTGCTTACGGTACATTCACCGTGACAAAAGACATTACTCAATACACCAGTGCCAAACTGTTCGAGTCTATTGGCAAGCAAACCCCAACCTTCCTGCGGTTTTCCACGGTAGGCGGCGAGCGTGGTTCGGCTGACACCGAGCGCGATCCGCGTGGTTTCGCCCTGAAGTTCTACACTGAAGAAGGCAACTGGGACATCGTGGGTAACAACACGCCGGTATTCTTCATTCGTGATCCATTGAAGTTCCCTGACTTCATCCACACCCAGAAGCGTCTGCCGCAAAGCAACTTGAAAAGCGCGCAGATGATGTGGGACTTCTGGTCGCACTCCCCTGAGGCGCTGCACCAGGTCACCATCCTGTTTTCGGACCGTGGCATCCCCGATGGCTACCGTCACATGCACGGCTTCGGCAGCCATACCTACAGCCTGATCAACGCCAAGGGCGAGCGTCACTGGGTGAAGTGGCACTACAAGACCAAGCAAGGCATCAAGAACCTGGCGCCTGCCGAGGCTGCACGCCTGGCCGGTACCGATCCTGATTACGCCCAGCGCGACTTGTTCGGTGCAATCGAGCGCGGTGATTTCCCGAAATGGCGCGTCTGCATCCAGATCATGACTGAAGCCCAGGCAAACGCTCACTATGAGAACCCTTTCGACGTAACCAAGACCTGGTCGCAGAAAGAGTTTCCGCTGATCGAAGTGGGTGAGCTGGAGCTCAATCGCAATCCGCAGAACTATTTCGCCGAAGTGGAACAAGCTGCGTTCGGTCCGAGCAACATGGTGCCAGGTGTGGGCTTGTCGCCAGACCGCATGCTGCAGGGGCGTGTGTTCGCGTACGCAGATGCCCACCGCTACCGCGTCGGCACGAATCACCAGCAACTGCCGGTGAATGCCCCGCGTAGCCCGGTAAATAGCTACCAGCGTGACGGCTCGATGGCATTCGGCAGCAACGGTGGTGCGGCGCCCAACTATGAGCCTAACAGCTACAGTGACGCACCGAAGCAAGCGCCGCAGTACGCTGAGCCTGCCCTGGCGCTGAGCGGTGCCGCGGATCGCTACGATCACCGCGAAGACACCGATTACTACAGCCATGCAGGTGCGCTGTTCCGCCTGATGAATGATGAGCAGAAAGCATTGCTCACCAGTAACATCGCCGGTGCAATGTCCGGGGTTTCCAGCGATGTGGTTCAGCGTCAATTGCAGCACTTCTACAAGGCAGACCCTGCTTATGGAGAAGCAATCGCAAAGGCACTGGGTGTATCGCTTAACTAACTCTAAACGATAAGCAGAACCGCCCTCATTTGGGCGGTTTTTGCGTTATTTCAGCTACTTTTCTCCGGAAATCTTCACTTTTCTGCCGTTGATCCCGTGACCTATAGGTCAGCATGGTTCAAACTACAGGCTTTCAAGCAGGGAGATGTAGGGCGATGCAAGGTCACCCCGACGTAATCGATTACCTCAACACGTTGCTGACGGGCGAACTGGCAGCTCGTGACCAATATTTCATCCACTCGCGTATGTACGAAGACTGGGGCTTTACCGAGCTCTACGAGCGTATCAACCACGAAATGGAAGAAGAGGCACAGCACGCCGACGCTCTGATGCGCCGTATCCTGATGCTCGAAGGCACGCCACGTATGCGGCCCGACGATCTGGATGTGGGCACCACGGTGCCTGACATGCTCGCTGCCGATCTTCGCCTTGAGTACAAGGTCCGTGCCGCCCTCTGCAAAGGCATCGAGCTTTGCGAGCAGCACAACGACTACGTCACCCGGGAAATCCTGCGGGTGCAGTTGAACGATACCGAAGAAGATCACACTTACTGGCTGGAAAAACAGCTTGGCCTGATCAAGCTGATCGGCCTGGAGAACTACCTGCAATCGCAGTTCTGATTTCCGGCTACAAAAAAGCCCCTGTCATCTTGATGTGACAGGGGCTTTTTATTGGGCCCTGGAAAGTCAGGCCCGATCGCGCGCCAGCAGCGGTTTCAAGTAGTAACCGGTGTGGGACTGTGGCATCTCGGAGACCTGCTCCGGTGTCCCCACTGCAATGATCTGGCCGCCCTTGGAGCCGCCTTCCGGCCCCAGGTCTACCAGCCAGTCGGCGGTCTTGATCACATCCAGGTTGTGCTCGATCACTACCACGGTGTTGCCGTGGTCCCGCAAGCGGTGCAGCACGTCCAGCAGTTGCTGGATATCCGCGAAGTGCAGGCCGGTGGTTGGCTCATCGAGGATATACAAGGTCTTGCCTGTATCGCGCTTGGACAGCTCGCGCGACAACTTCACCCGCTGCGCTTCACCGCCGGACAGGGTGGTCGCCGATTGCCCCAGCTTGATATACGACAGGCCCACATCCATCAGTGTTTGCAGCTTGCGCGCCAACGCCGGGACTGCGTCGAAGAACACCCGGGCTTCCTCGATGGTCATCTCGAGGGTTTCGTGGATGCTCTTGCCCTTGTATTTGATCTCCAGGGTTTCGCGGTTATAGCGCTTGCTCTTGCACACATCGCATGGCACGTAGATGTCCGGCAGGAAGTGCATCTCGACCTTGATCAAGCCATCGCCCTGGCAGGCCTCGCAGCGCCCACCCTTGACGTTGAACGAGAACCGGCCCGGCCCGTAGCCCCGCGAGCGGGACTCCGGTACACCGGCGAACAGCTCGCGAATCGGCGTGAACAGCCCGGTGTAGGTTGCCGGATTGGAGCGCGGTGTACGGCCAATCGGGCTCTGGTCGATATCGACCACCTTGTCCAGGTGTTCCAGGCCCTTGATGCTGTCGTGCGCTGCAGCTTCCAGCGTAGTCGCGCCATTCAGGGCGGTGGCACTCAGCGGGAACAGCGTGTTGTTGATCAGCGTCGACTTGCCCGAGCCGGACACGCCGGTCACGCAGGTCAACAGGCCCAAGGGGATTTCCAGGTCCACGTTGCGCAGGTTGTTGCCACGCGCTCCCTTGAGGTGCAGCGCGAGCTTCTTGTTGCGCGGTGTGCGCTTGGCCGGCACTTCAATCTTCACGCGGCCAGACAAGTATTTGCCGGTCAGCGAGTCCGGGTGGGCCATGACTTCGGCAGGTGTGCCTTCAGCGACGATATGTCCGCCATGCACACCCGCACCCGGGCCAATGTCGACGACATAATCCGCCAGGCGGATCGCGTCTTCATCGTGCTCGACCACGATCACCGTGTTGCCGATATCCCGCAGGTGTTTCAGCGTACCCAGGAGGCGGTCGTTGTCGCGCTGATGCAGGCCAATCGAAGGTTCATCAAGGATATACAGCACGCCCACGAGGCCTGCACCGATCTGGCTGGCCAGTCGAATCCGCTGGGCCTCACCGCCGGACAAGGTATCGGCGCTGCGATCCAGCGACAGGTAGTCCAGGCCCACGTTAACCAGGAACTGCAGGCGCTCGCGGATTTCCTTGAGGATCTTGTCGGCAATTTCCCCGCGGCGTCCGGTCAGCTTCAGTACGCCAAAGTATTCACAGGCATCGCCGATTGGCAGGTTGGTCACCGCCGGCAGGGTCTTCTCGCCGACCCAAACATGCCGGGCCTCACGGCGCAGGCGCGTGCCACGGCAATCCGGGCACGGCTGGGTGCTGAGGAATTTCGCCAGCTCCTCGCGCACGCTTGCCGACTCGGTCTCGCGGTAACGGCGTTCCAGGTTCGGCACGATGCCTTCGAACGGGTGCGAGCGCTTGACGATGTCGCCACGGTCGTTCAGGTACTTGAAGTCGACGTTCTGCGAACCACTGCCGTTGAGAATGACCTTCTGCTGGTCGGCCGGCAGTTGATTGAAGGGCACTTCAAGACTGAACTTATAGTGGGAGGCCAACGACCCGAGCATCTGGAAGTAATAGACGTTGCGCCTGTCCCAGCCGCGTATCGCCCCCTCCGCCAGCGTCAGTTCGCCATTCACCAGGCGCTTGATGTCGAAGAATTGCTTCACGCCCAGGCCATCACAGGTCGGGCAGGCGCCAGCCGGGTTGTTGAAGGAAAACAGCTTGGGTTCCAGCTCGCTGATGGCGTGGCCACAGATCGGGCAGGCGAAGCGCGCGGAGAAGATGATTTCTTCGCCTGGCTCGTCGTCCATCGGTGCGACCAGGGCGATGCCATCGGCCAGCTTCAACGCGGTCTCGAACGACTCCGCCAAACGCTGCTGCAGGTCGGCGCGCACTTTGAAGCGGTCGACCACCACATCGATCGAGTGCTTCTTCTGCTTGTCGAGCTTGGGCGCTTCGTCCAGCTCATAGAGCTTGCCATTGATGCGCGCGCGTACAAAACCTTGCGCACGCAGCTCTTCGAAGACCGAAAGGTGTTCACCCTTGCGCTCGCGAATCACCGGTGCCAGCAGCATCAGCTTGGCGCCTTCCGGCTGCGCCAGCACCAGGTCGACCATCTGGCTGACGGTCTGGGCCTCCAGCGGAATGTCGTGGTCCGGGCAGCGTGGAATACCTACTCGCGCGTAGAGCAGGCGCAGGTAGTCGTAGATCTCGGTAATGGTGCCCACGGTGGAACGTGGGTTATGGGAGGTCGACTTCTGTTCGATGGAGATCGCCGGCGACAGGCCTTCAATGGTGTCGACGTCTGGCTTTTCCATCATCGACAGGAACTGGCGGGCGTAGGCCGACAGCGACTCCACATAGCGGCGCTGGCCTTCGGCATACAGCGTGTCGAACGCCAGGGACGATTTGCCGGAGCCGGACAGGCCGGTGATGACGATCAGTTTGTCCCGGGGCAGGGTCAGGTCGATGTTCTTCAGGTTGTGGGTTCTAGCCCCACGAATCAGGATCTTGTCCAAGATGGCCTCGCACGGCGGGCGTAAATAATGCCGGAGTATACGGCTAAAGACTGGATGAATATACACTGTCAAAAGGCCGCTTGCAGCCTTACATGAAAGCTGCGCGGCAAACCGCCGCATATACCCTCTCAATCGATGGGACTGGTAGAATCGCCGCCGGTTCACACGAGGTTTTTCCATGCACGATCCCCACAGCGAACGCATGAGTAGCGGCGAGACCCGAGCAGCAAGCGGTCTGGCCCTGGTGTTCGCCTTCCGTATGCTTGGCATGTTCATGGTGTTGCCGGTGCTGGCGACCTATGGGATGGACCTCGCAGGCGCGACCCCCGCATTGATCGGCCTGGCGATTGGCGCCTATGGCCTGACCCAGGCAATTTTCCAGATTCCTTTCGGGATCATTTCCGACCGCATCGGCCGTCGCCCGGTGATTTACCTGGGGCTGATCGTGTTCGCCCTCGGCAGTGTGCTCGCGGCCCAGTCCGATTCGATCTGGGGTGTGATCGCCGGACGAATCCTGCAAGGCGCCGGGGCAATTTCCGCCGCTGTCATGGCGCTGTTGTCGGACCTGACCCGCGAGCAACACCGCACCAAGGCCATGGCCATGATCGGCATGACCATCGGTCTGTCCTTCGCCGTGGCGATGGTGGTCGGCCCCTTGCTGACGCGTGCCTTCGGTTTGCACGGGCTGTTCCTGGCCACTGGCGGCATGGCGTTGTTCGGTATCGTGATCGTGGCCTTTATGGTGCCGCGCTCCACCGGCACCCTGCAGCACCGTGAATCGGGTGTCGCGCGCAAGGCGTTGTTACCGACGCTCAAGCACCCGGACCTGTTGCGCCTGGATTTAGGTATCTTCGTATTGCACGCGATGCTGATGTGCAGCTTCGTCGCCTTGCCTCTCGCACTGGTGGAAAAAGCCGGTCTGCCCAAGGAGCAGCACTGGTGGGTCTACCTGACAGCGCTGCTGGTTTCGTTCTTCGCCATGATCCCGTTCATCATCTACGGCGAGAAGAAACGCAAAATGAAACGAGTTTTGCTCGGCGCCGTCACGACGCTGATGCTCACTGAGCTATTCTTCTGGCAGTTCGGCGACAGCCTGCGGGCGCTGGTAATCGGCACGGTGGTGTTCTTCACCGCGTTCAACCTGCTGGAGGCCTCGCTGCCGTCGCTGATCAGTAAAGTTTCACCGGCCGGGGGCAAGGGCACTGCGATGGGGGTGTATTCCACCAGCCAGTTCCTGGGTTCCGCACTGGGCGGCATCATGGGCGGCTGGATGTTCCAGCATGGCGGTTTGTCGGTTGTGTTCCTCGGATGCGCCGGGCTGGCTGCACTTTGGCTGGCCTTTGCTGTTACCATGCGCGAACCTCCCTACGTCACAAGTCTGCGTTTGCCGCTGTCGCCAGAGGCGATCCGTGAAAGCGGTCTGGTAGAGCGCCTGAAGGCCGTCGTAGGGGTAACAGATGCAGTCGTGGTCGCTGAAGAGGCGGCCATTTACATCAAACTGGACACCGAATTATTGGATCGCGCGACGCTCGAGCAACTGGTCAACCCAGTGCCGACAGCGCGCCCAGCCTAGGAGAACGTTATGGCCCGTGGGGTTAACAAAGTCATATTGGTCGGTACATGCGGCCAGGATCCCGAAGTTCGCTACTTGCCTAACGGTAACGCCGTGACCAACCTGAGTCTGGCGACCAGCGAACAATGGACCGACAAGCAGACCGGCCAGAAGGTCGAGAAAACCGAATGGCACCGCGTATCGATGTTCGGCAAGGTCGCCGAGATCGCCGGTGAGTACCTGCGCAAAGGTTCGCAGGTCTACATCGAAGGCAAGCTGCAGACCCGCGAGTGGGAAAAAGACGGCATCAAGCGTTACACCACCGAAATCGTGGTCGACATGCAAGGCACCATGCAACTGCTGGGCGGCCGTCCACAGGGCGACCAACAGGGCCAGGGCGGCATGTCCAACTCGGCACCGCGTCCACAACAGTCGCGTCCGCAGCCAAGCCAGCAGCCACAGCGTGAGTCGCGTCCAGCGCCACAACAGGCCGCGCCGCAGCCTGCGCCGGATTTCGACAGCTTTGACGATGATATCCCGTTTTAAGGTTTAACCACCGGAACGAGCAAAACCCCCGACGGCGCAAGCCTCGGGGGTTTTTTATTGCCGTTTGTCAGGCGTCTGTCGAGGCCGCTCGCACCACCATTTCCTTGAAGCGTTGCAGCACTGCCGAGCCATCACCCACCCGCGTCGCCAGATGCAAGGGCGCCACCAGGCTGCGGCAATCGCTCAACTCCCGGTAGACGATGCCATCCCCGCGCAGCCGCTGCATCGAGGCCGGCACGATGGACACCCCAAGGCCCGCAGCCACCAGGCTCAACGTGGCGGTCATGCGCGGGGCTTCCTGGACCACCTGCGGGCTGAACCCCGCTTCACGGCAGGCCACCAGGATTGCGTCATACAACCCCAGTCCGACACGACGGCGATAGAGCACGAAAGACTCGGTGGCCAGCGCAGACAAGGGCAGGGGGATGTCAAAGTCGATCGCCAACGGATGATCGGTCGGCAGCGCCAGCAACATCGGCTCCACCAGGATCGGCTCGTCCTGCAATGATTGCGTGCCGCTGAGCGGTGAGCGGATAAACGCCGCGTCGAGTTTCTCATGCGCCAGCGCGTCCAGCAGTTCGCCGGTTCCGGCTTCCTCCAGTACGACCGAGACTCCCACGAAGGTTTCCCGAAACAGCCGCAATACACTCGGTACAAACGGGTGCAAGGCCGCTGAGCTGGTAAAGCCGATGGCCAGGCGCCCGCGTTCTCCCCGAGCGGCGCGACGCACGACATCGGCGACACCGTCGACGCGCGCCAGCACCTCGCGTGCTTCATCCAGCAGGGCCAACCCGGCCGGGGTCGGCCGCACGCCGCGTGGCAGGCGTTCCATCAGCACCACGTCCAATTCGGCTTCAAGGCTTTGCAGCAAGCGCGTCAACGGTGGCTGCTGCATGCCCAGGCGTTGCGCAGCGCGGGTGATGTAGCCTTCTTCGGCAATGGCAACGAAGGCTTTGAGTTGGCGAAGCTCCAGCATAGGAATACTTTTGAGGTATGGGAGGTAGCCAATCCTGGCATTTGTTCTCATGGCTCACAAGAATTAGGCTGTAGCCAACCTCAAAAAGAAGGAAAGCCGTGATGACCTGGTCAGCCAAGCAGTACACGATGTTCGAACAGCAGCGCACTCGTCCTGTCCGTGACCTGGTCGCGGCCATTCCGAATACTGAGGTGCGCAATGCCGTTGACCTGGGCTGCGGCCCCGGCAATTCCACCGAAGTACTCGCCGAGCGCTTCCCGCAGGCGCACGTCACGGGCATGGACAGCTCCGATGACATGCTGGTCGATGCCCGCAAACGGCTGCCGGCGTTGAGCTTCGAACTGGCGGATATCGGTGCCTGGCGCCCTGCACAGGCTTTCGATGTGATCCTGGCCAATGCCTCCCTGCAATGGCTGCCCGACCACGCCACGCTCTACCCGCATTTGGTCAACCAACTGACGCCCGGCGGTACGCTGGCCGTGCAGACACCGGACAACCTCGACGAACCTGCCCACCGGCTGGCCCGCGAGGTGGCTGCCGACGGCCCATGGGCGGCCAGGATCGGTGCGGTCAAACACAATGAGCGGCACAGCGCGAACTACTATTACGAGTTGCTGAGCAAACACAGCACCGTGGACGTGTGGCGCACCACGTACCTGCATCCACTGGCCGACCACGCGGCTGTGGTGGAGTGGTTCAAGGCCTCGGCGTTGCGGCCGTTTCTGGCGCCGTTGACCGACGAAGAAAAGGCCGCCTTCCTACGTGAGTATCAGGCGCGAATTACCCAGGCTTACCCAGCCCTGGACGATGGCACCGTGTTGCTGCCATTTCCGCGCCTGTTCATCATCGCCACGCGCTGACGCGCTCCACACGAGTGGCGGTTACGCGGCCGCCGCTTGTGCCTGCAAATACTCCTGTGCCGACACCACGCCGGCATAACCAAACGCCAACGATGCCATGTAGGTGTCATGCACGTGCGCCGCCGGGATCACCTTGCCATTGAATTCCAGGTCCCGCGTGGCGCAGGCGTCATGGATCAGTGTGACCTTGTAGCCCAGGTCCGCCGCCGCTCGCACCACCGCATCAATGCACATATGGCTCATGCTGCCGACTACCACCAACTCCGTGATGCTGCGTTGTTCCAGCAGTGCGCGCAGGTTGGTCTCGCGAAACGCATTGACGAAATGCTTGAGCACCACCGGCTCACTGCCCTCATTCAGTACCTTGGGGTGCAAATAAGCGCCCTCGGAGCCCGGGGTGAAGAAGGGCGCGTCATCCGAGGTAAATTCATGGCGCACATGAATCACCGCATCGCCCGCCTGGCGAAAGGCCTGGAGCACCTGCGCGGCCTTGTCTGCCGCGGCTTCCACGCCGTCGAGCGGCCACTTGCCCTGGGGGAAGTAGTCGTTCTGGATATCGATTAGGATGAGCGCTTGCTTGGCCATGGATGTTGCCTCGTGATGGGTTGATGGGGCCAGTATGTTAGCTGGCGCCGGCGCGCGGGATTGGCTGCACCGACAATAACAGGGGGAAAACTGACAATGGCGGTTGTGGAGCTGGGCGTGTTGATCTACCACGGTGCGCAGTTGGCGGCTGTCCACGGCCTGACCGATTTGTTCGGGGTGGCCAACCGGATTGCTGCCGAGCATCAATCCGCGCAACTGCCGTTGCTGCGGGTCAGCCACTGGCAGGTGGATGCCCATGGCACGCCTGCGCGGGTATTCGACACTCACCCCGGCCCTGAGCAACCGATGATGGCCCTGCTGGTGCCGCCTTCAATCGGTGAGTTCAGCGAAGAACAGGCACCGCCCGCGCTGCTCGAGTGGATTCGCCAGCAACACGCGGTGGGCACTGTGCTCGGCGGTGTGTGTATCGGCTCGATCATGCTGGCGCGCAGCGGCCTGTTGGACGGGCGCAGCGCCACCACCCATTGGTCCTCCGCCAGTGCCTTCGCCACACGGTATCCGGCGGTGCGCCTGGAGGCCGATAAACCTATCGTCGATGACGGCGACCTGATCACCACTGCCGGGCTGATGGCCTGGTCCGAACTGGGCCTGCGCCTGGTCGATCGCCTGATGGGCCCGAGCATCGCCGCCGGTACCGCGCGCTTCCTGGTGATCGAGCACAGTGACAGCGCCAGCCAATGCGGCAGCAACTTTGCGCCGATCCTGGGGCACGGCGACAGCGCGATCCTCAAGGTGCAGCATTGGCTGCAAGCCAGTGGCGCAGTGGACGTGTCGGTGGCGGCGATGGCGCAGGAGGCGGGCCTGGAAGAACGCACCTTCCTGCGGCGGTTTCTCGCCGCCACCGGCTTGAAACCTACCGAATACTGCCAGCACCTGCGCGTCGGCAAGGCGCGGCAGATGCTGGAATTCACCAACGGCACCATCGACCATATCGCCTGGACCGTGGGCTACCAGGACCCCAGTGCATTTCGGGCCATCTTCAAGAAGATCACTGGCCTGGCCCCCAGCGATTATCGCAACCGTTTCGGCGTGTGAATCGTGCAGAACGCCGCAGCATCAAGGCGGCGTCGTGCAGAATCAAACAGGCCAACTGCCATCGCTTTTTCGACAACCGGTTGATTTCACTCGCATCCTCCTTGAAACCGCCTTGGCCTGATCCCTGCAACCTTCCCACCACACACATGGTGGGAAGGCCAAGGGGGACGCATGACCCCGAAGAATCGCAAGAAACTCGTAGTTGCCCACTCCACGCGGGAGGGGGCGCCACAGCATGAGGTGGAAACCAATCGTGCGCTGGCGCGCTGGCTGGCGCAGATCCTCGGGCTGAAGTTCGGCGGCAGCTATGACCCCGACCAGCACGCCGACCGAGCCCTCTACCTGTTGCCCACGCAGACCCTGGTCGGCGCGGCCCAGGCCCGCGCGCTGAACGTCAACGGCCCCGAAGACCTTTGGGGCGGCTATGTGGATCACGACTTCATCTGCACCAAAGCCATTAGCCATGGCGTTTTGGGCCCGGATGCGGTGACGCCACCCGGTTGGTCGCCGTTGTTCTGCGAGCGGGTACGCGACGTCGTGCTCGACGGCCTCAGCGTATTTGCCCTCAAGGATGCACGCGAAGCCGCGACACGCTTGCTCTACAGCGGCCCGATCCGTTTGAAACCGGTGCATGCCTGCGCCGGGCGTGGCCAGGAAGTGATCCGCAGTCTCGACGCGTTTGATGCGGTGCTGGCGCGACCGAACGCCGCGCAACTGTTTGAGAGCGGCGTGGTGCTGGAGCAGGACTTGCACGACGTCATCACCCACAGCGTGGGCCAGAGCTTTATTGGCGAGCACGTGCTCAGTTATTGCGGCGAGCAGTTCCTGACACAAGACGCACACGGCGAAGAGGTGTACGGCGGTTCCGATTTAATCGTGGTGCCGGGCGACTACCAAAAGCTGCTCGCCCTCGCGCTGCCGGACGACGTGCGCCAAGCCATAGAACAAGCACAGGTTTTCGACGCGGCCGCCGATGAGGCCTACCCTGGCTTCTATGCCTCGCGGCGCAACTACGACATCGCCCAGGGCCTGGACAGTGACGGCCAGCGCCGCAGTGGCGTGCTCGAACAATCCTGGCGCATGGGCGGGGCCAGCAGCGCGGAAGTCGCGGCGTTGCAAAGCTTCATCAACCACCCCGGCCTGCGCGCGATCCGGGTGTCCTCGGTGGAAACCTACGTGGACCAGGCGCTGCCCGCCGATGCCATCGAGGTGTACCGCGGCCCGGCGGAAAACAGCGAGTTTCTTCTCAAGTACGTGACGGTTAAATCTTATGACGGCTAGAAGCGAAAGCATTGCGATCGATATCGACGACGAACAGATGAGCGCCACCTTCCTGAGCCCCAAATCCAAAGTACCGGGCGTGTTGTTTGTGCACGGCTGGGGCGGTAGCCAGGAGCGCGACCTGGAGCGTGCCAAAGGCATCGCCGGCCTCGGCTGCGTGTGCCTGACCTTCGACCTGCGGGGGCATGCCGGCACCGGTATCCCGTTGTCGCGCGTCACCCGCGAAGACAACCTGCGCGACCTGCTGGCAGCCTATGACCGGCTGCTCTCGCACCCGGCCATCGACACCTCCGCAGTGGCGGTCGTGGGCACCAGCTACGGCGGTTACCTGGCGGCGATTCTGACCTCGTTGCGCCCGGTGCGCTGGCTGGCGCTGCGTGTGCCGGCGCTGTATCGCGATCAGGAATGGCTCAAGCCCAAGCGCGATTTGGACAAGGCCGACCTGATGGATTACCGCAGCACGCTGGTCCACGCTGAGACCAATCGCGCGCTGCATGCCTGCGCGCAATTCACCGGGGATGTGCTGATCGTCGAATCGGAAACCGACGACCATGTGCCCCATGCGACCATCATGAGCTACCGCGCGGCCTGCCAGCAGACGCACTCGCTGACTCACCGCATCATCGATGGCGCGGATCACTCCCTTAGCGATCCAGTGTCCCAGCAGGCCTACACCTCGATCCTGGTGGACTGGATTACCGAGATGGTGGTGGGCGAGCGGTTGAGCATCATCCAGTCTCAATAGGGGATGTTCTTTTGATCGCTATCGCTGGCAAGCCGACACCTACAGGGGAACGCATCGCAATGTAGGCGCTGGCTTGCCAACGATAGCGATCCACCCGGCAACATCTTTCTCAAACCGGTGTCTTCTTCACCCGCAACGCCTTGGCCTTCGCCTCGACACCGACGTACATCACCAGCGCGATCAGCAGCGGCAGAATAAAGTAGATCGCGCGGTAGGCAATCAGCCCGGCAAGCAAACTGCCGCGCGAGGCTTCATGTTGCAGCAGGGCAATAAACACCGCCTCCAGCACGCCCAGCCCGGCGGGGATATGCGTGATCACGCCGGCAATCGCGCTGATCAGTAACACGCCGAGCACGAGCGGATAATCCAGCTTCGCCGGCAGCAAGGTGAAAATCACCGCTGCCATCAACGACCAGTTCAACGCCCCCAGCGCCAATTGCAGGCATGCCATGCGCAGCGACGGCAGGTTGATCTCGATCCCGCGAATCGACCAGGCGCGCTTTTTCGAAAACTGGCAGGCAGCCAGATACCCCAGGCTGGCCAGGACCAGCAACACACCAATGCCCTGCAAGGCACCGCTGCTGACTTTCCACCCTGGCGGCATCGTCACCAAACCGCTGCTGAACACCACCCCGGCCAAGGCCATATAGCCAAACCAATTGGTGGCCAGGCTCAGGCCGAGGATCTTGGCGATGTTGCCAGTGCTCACCCCCAGCCGCGAATACAGCCGATAGCGCATCGCGATGCCGCCGACCCAGGCGCTCAGGTTGAGGTTGAACGCATAGCTGATGATGCCCACTGGCAGGATCTGTTTCCAGCGCAGGGGCTGACGGATGTAGGTGCGGCCGATCAGGTCGAAGCAGGCGTAGACGACAAAGCTGCACGCTGTCAGCCCCCCCGCGATGATCAGCGTGCGCACCTTGAAATTGCCGAGGGTCTCGAACACCTCGCTCCAGTCGATGCGCCGGGCGAGCAGTGTGAACAGCGCGATCAACAACAGGAAGAACGCGACAGTCAGCGGTTTCTTCCAGCGCGCGAACCGAGAACCGCTGGCTTCAGACGTCATGGGGCGAACGCTCGAAAGGTTTCAGGCGGGGCTTGTGCGCCGGCAACCAGCCCGTCAGCGCGGGGAAGTGGCGCATCACATGGAACACCAGGAAACCCACGGTCAGCCGCCACAGCCACAGGCGCGGCTTGCGGTTCTCCGGCATGGTCCGGCAATGCGTGTCAGCGAGTACTTCCAGGCGCTCGTAGAGCTGCTGGTTGAAGGCGCGGTCACGAATCAGCACATTGGCTTCCAGGTTCAACGACAGGCTCAGCGGGTCGAGGTTGCTCGAACCGACGGTGCTCCATTCGTCATCCACCAGCGCGACCTTGCCGTGCAGTGGCCGCTGGCAATACTCGTGAATCACCACACCGTCCTTGAGCAGGTAGTCGTAGAGCATGCGCGCAGCCAGCTTGGCCAGCAGCACGTCAGGCTGGCCCTGCATGATCAGTTGCACGTGCACGCCACGGCGCGCGGCGTTACGAATCTCGCGCAGCAGGCGGTAGCCGGGGAAGAAATACGCGTTGGCGATCACCACGCGTTTCTGCGCCTTGCTCAGGGCGTGGATATACGCCTCTTCGATGTCGTCGCGATGCTGGACGTTGTCGCGATAGATCAGGCGCACCAGGCCTTTGCCTTTCTCGGTGGCCCACAGCGAAGGGCGTTGCTGGCGCCGGCGCCAACCGCGGCGTGTGCGGACCTGTCGACCGCTTTGCGCGAGGGCGAAATGATGCAGGTCGGCCACCGCCGGGCCCGTCACCTGCACCGCGTAATCCTGCTTGGCCTCGGGGCCGAAATCGCCCAGATGGTCGGCGGAAAAATTGATCCCGCCGATAAACGCCACGGCCGCATCCACCACCACAATCTTGCGGTGCAGGCGGCGAAACCAGTTGGTGCGGATGCCCAGTGTCTTGGACGCCGGGTCAAACATCTGCACCGTCACTCCTGCCTCCGCCAGCTCACCGAGAAACCCCGGGCTCAGCTCGCCGCAGCCAAAACCATCCAGGCTTACGACCACCTTGACCCCGCGTTGCGCCGCCTCGATGAGGATGCCCTGCAGCTCGTGGCCGACCTTGTCTTCGAAAAGGATAAAGGTCTCCAGCAGGATCTCCCGATGCGCTTCACGCATCGCTTCGAAGACCCGAGGGAAATACGCCTCGCCGTTCTCCAGCAACTCGACCCGGTTGTCGCTCTGCCAGCCGTAATCCAGGTCGCGGGCCTTGGCTTCATCCGGCGGCTGATCGGTAGCGATGTGTTCCACGGCAACGTTCATAGCTCAATCTCCACCGACAGGGGCGCGTGATCTGACAAATGTGACCAGGGGCGGGCAGTGAGCACTCGCGGGTTATGCACCTTCACGTTGCGCACATAAATGCGGTCCAGCGGCAGCAATGGCAGGCGCGCCGGGAAGGTGCGTGCGGGTTTGCCGTGGGTTTCGATGAACACTTCCTTCAGGCCGCTCTGGCTGAGATCGGCACGCTGGCGCCAGTCGTTGAAATCGCCGGCAACCACCAACGGTGCATCGGCCGGAATCTCGCGGATGCGCTGCTCCAGCAAACGCAATTGCTGCTGGCGATGCACCTCGCGCAGGCCCAGGTGAATGCAGATCGCGTGTACCTCTTGGCCGGTGCCCGGCAGGCGCAGCACGCAATGCAACAGGCCACGGTTTTCATGCCCGCTTTGCGAAATGTCGAGGTTGTCGTAGCGCACGATCTGGAATTTCGACAGCAGCGCATTGCCGTGGTCGCCATGCGGGTAGACCGCGTTGCGCCCGTAGGCGAACTGCGGCCAGATGCTGTCGGCGAGGAACTCGTACTGCGGCATGTTCGGCCAGTCGCTATAGCGCTGGGGATGGCGCTCGTGGGTGCCATGGATTTCCTGCAGGAACACCATGTCGGCACCGATACTGCGCACCGCTTCACGCAACTCGGGCAGGATGAAACGCCGATTCAGCGCAGTGAAGCCCTTGTGAATATTCACCGTCAACACGGTAAAACGCGTTATCGCGGTGGTGGGGGCGATGGGTACCCATTCCGGCTGTGTCATGGCAACACCCCGGGTTCCGGCAACTTGCCGGGTTCGGTGAGGAGGTGCTTATCCAGCCCGAAACGCCCGAGCAACTGGCGGGCATCGAAGGGCGCCCGGACCTTGATGTCGTTGTCGAAAAAACAGAAGACCTCGCGCTGCTTGCGCGCGGCGGGCTTGCGCTGCGGGTCGACCAGGTGCGCATCCGCCGGCTGCTTGCCGTGTGCCCAGCGCTCGATGCGATCACCCCAGCGCTCGAGGGCTTCATCGGTGTAGCCGCTGGCGTACAGCTGCTTGTCGCCATGCAAACGCAGGTAGAGGAAATTGGCGGTGACGTCTTCGAGGTACGGCCACTTGCCGGCGGTGTCCGCCACCACCAGGGCCACGCCGTGCCGAGCCAGCATCTGCACAAACTCAGGCACCGCAAAACTCTTGTGCCGGATCTCCACCGCATGACGCAGGGCGCGCTTGCCATGAGCCTGCAGGCTCGCCTTGCCGTTCAGGCGTGGCTCATGCTGGCGGGCGATGGTCGCGGCTTGCAGCGTGTCAGTGGGCAAATCGGCGAGGAAGGCTTCGAACAGCGGTGGGTCGAAGGTGAAGCTGGGCGGAAATTGCCAAAGGATGGGGCCAAGTTTTTCCTGCAGCTCCAGTACCCCGGAGGCGAAGAAATTCGCCATTGGCTTGTGCACCTCCCGCAGGCGCAGGATATGCGTGATATAGCGCGGTGCCTTGACGCTGAACATGAAGTCTTCAGGGGTGTCGGCGTACCACTCGGCGTAGCGCTTGGGGGTTTGCAGCGCGTAGAACGAGCCATTGATTTCAATGCTGTTGACGGCACGTGATGCAAACTGCAACTCGCGTTTCTGGGTCAGCCCCTCGGGGTAGAAATCCCCGCGCCAGGGCGTGTAGCGCCAGCCGGAAATGCCGATATGAATCGCCGCCATGGTGACTCCCGTGAATGGTGGGTCGAGTGACCTCCGTTCTGGAATGACTGCGCTATTTGCGCGAAAGTTTCCACGGTCCTACAGACGGCACCGGCTAAAACTGTGGGAGCGGGCTTGCTCGCGAAGGCAATCTGTCAGCAATCAATTCATCGACTGACCCACCGCCATCGCAGGCAAGCCAGCTCCCACATGGGGTTGAGGCGTGGCCGGATCAGTGCCCGGAAAAACTGTGGGATTGAAGGTGTTACCGGATCAGTGCTCGGTAAAAAACTGTGGGAGCGGGTTTGCTCGCGAAGGCAATCTGTCAGCAATCAATTCATCGACTGACCCACCGCCATCGCCGGCAAGCCAGCTCCCACATGGGATTTAGGCGTGGCCGAATCAGTGCCCGGAAAAAAACTGTGGGATTGAAGGTGTTACCGGATCATTGCTCGGTAAAAACTGTGGGAGCTGGCTTGCCTGCGATAGCAATCTGTCAGCAATCAATTCATCGACTGCCCCATCGCCATCGCAGGCAAGCCAGCTCCCACATGGGATTTAGGCGTGGCCGGATCAGTGCCCGGAAAAAAACTGTGGGATTGAAGGTGTTGCCGGATCAGCGCCCGGTAAAAACTGTGTGGCTTGCCTGCGATAGCGATTTGTCAGCAATGAATTCATCGACTGACCCACCGCCATCGCCGGCAAGCCAGCTCCCACATGGGATTGAAGGTGCTACCGGATCAGTGCCCGACCACACTGCGTGTCGAACTCTCGGGATACACCGGACCAAGGCGGTCCAGCCGGCCACTCCACGCGGTCAGCGCCAGGGCCACCAGCACCACCAGCCCGCCAATCCACGCCGTGTGGATCAGGCCCATATGGGCCACGATCAATCCACCCGCCCAGGCACCACCGGCGATTCCCAGGTTGAACGCGGCGATATTCAGCCCCGACGCCACGTCCACCGCATTCGGCGTGTGATGTTCGGCCTGGCGCACCACATACACCTGCAGGCCGGGCACGTTGCCGAAGGCGACCGCGCCCCACACCAGCACGGTGGCCAGGGCCAGCCAAGGATTGCTGGCGGTCATCGTCAGGACAAACAGCACGGCCGCGAGCAGGGCAAAGATGATTTTCAACGCGCTGATCGGGCCGCGTTTATCCGCCAGCTTGCCGCCCCAGATATTCCCGGCCGCGACCGAGATGCCATACACCAGCAGCACCAGGCTGACCGTGCCGGCGCTGAAGCCGGAGATGTCCTGAAGGATCGGCGCCAGGAAGGTAAACGCGATAAACGAGCCACCGTAGCCGACGGCTGTCATCGCGTACACCAGCAGCAAACGCGGTTGCTTGAGCACTTGCAGTTGTTGCAGCAGCGACGCGGGTTTGCTGTGGGCGATGTGCTTGGGCACGTAGATCAGGCTGCCGATAAACGCGATCACACCCAGGGCGGACACGGCGAGGAAGGTTTCGCGCCAGCCGAAGTGCTGGCCGATAAAGGTGCCCAGCGGCACACCCGTGACCAGGGCGACGGTGAGGCCGGTAAACATGATGGCAATCGCGCTGGCGGCCTTTTCCTTGGGCACCAGGCTGGTGGCGATGGTCGAGCCGATCGAGAAAAACACCCCGTGGGCCAGGCCGGTAACGATCCGCGCCAGCACCAGCGATTCATAACTCGGCGCCTGCCAGGCCAGCAAGTTGCCAAGGGTGAACAGCACCATCAGCGACAGCAGCAGGAATTTGCGCGGCACCTTGCCGGTGAGCGCGGTCAGCACCGGCGCGCCGATGGCCACGCCCAGGGCGTAGAGGCTGACCAACAGGCCGGCGGACGGCAGGTCGACACCCAGGTCGGCGCCGATGGTGGGTAACAGGCCAACGATGACGAACTCGGTCGTCCCGATGGCGAAGGCGCTGAGGGTCAGCGCGAGCAAGGCAATGGGCATGGCTGCAACTCCGGTGGGTTTCATTCAGGAGCGCAGTGTCTGGTTTTGGCCTGTGCGGAAAAAGCCAGGGATCGGCATTTGATATTTGCCTACAGGTCAAAGATCTCGAAACAGGGGAACGATCAGGGTTCAAACCCGTCAGTTCCTTACACACCCTGTTGATGGAGGCCCGGCGTTTTGCTGAATCTCAAGACTGCATTACTGCTCGGCGCGCTGCTGTTTTGTGGCAGCGGCGCACTGCAAGCCGCGGCCACCGCGCCTGAACCCGAAGCGCCGGCCAAGCCGGAATTGCTCGTCGAAGGCGGCCTGCTCGGTGCCATCAGCTCCAGCATCGATGACGTGCAGGAGAAGCTCGACCTCAATCAGAACCTGATCGATGAATGGCGTTTGCGTGCCGACCGCGCCGCGGATGAAGTCGGCCGGCTGGTCGATCAGACGGCCGAGCGCTCGCCGTGGAGCGTCGCCGGGGATTTCCTGTTGCTGTCGGGTGTGTGGATAGGCGCCTTCGCGGTGTTGACGTTGCTTGCGCGCTTCAGCGTACGGCGCCTGAGCCAGCGCACGTTCATTCAGCAGCGCAAGCGATTGCAGGCGGTGCTCGGGTATGTGCTGCCCTACACGATCCCCGCGCTGATCTGCCTGCCGCTGACCCTCTACGTCAGCCATTTTTTACCCACCTCTATCGGTCGCGCGCTGGCGCTGTGTTTTGCCTACGCCACCAGCAGCGGCATCTTCTCGACCTCGATGCTGCTGTGCGTCATCGTGATGTTCAACGTAGGGCACAAGCGCCCGGCGGTGCAGATCATTCGCGGTTACTGCCCCAAGCCGCTGTTCCTGATCGGCTTCCTCGCTGCCCTCAGTGATGCGCTGACCAGCCCGCAGATCGCCCGTCAGCTCGGTGGCAATATCACCAGCAGCATCGCGGTGTTTACCGGCCTGTTTGCCGCGGTGATCTTCGGCGTGCTGGTGGTGCGCCTGCGCCGCCCGGTGGCGCACCTGATCCGCAACCGACCCTTGGCCCAGCGCCTGAAACACCCGGCGCTGCAACAGTCGCTGCGGGTGTTTTCGGGGCTGTGGTACTGGCCGATCCTGTTGATGGTGCTGGTCTCGGCAATCAACCTGATCGGCGCCGGTGATGACAACCAGAAGGCCCTCCGTTGCGCGCTGTTCACCACCATCCTGTTGATCGGCACGGTGTTCCTCAGCACCGTGCTGCAACACCTGTTCAAGTCGCGCAGCCAGGTGGCGATCCAGCGTAGCAGTGCCTACAAGGAGCGCTTCCTCAGCCTGCTGCACGCGATCCTGCGCATCGCCATGGCGATCGCCTTTATCGAAATCCTCGGGCGTATCTGGGGTGTCTCGCTGTTCGAATTCGCCCAGCGCAATTCGGTGGGCCGCGCCATCAGCGACTCGCTCAGCAGCATCGGGCTGATCCTGCTGGTGACGTGGCTGTTCTGGGTGGTGCTCGACACCGCGATCCAGGAAGCGCTGAAGCCACCGGTGAACAAACGCTCCAGCCGTCAGCCCAGCACGCGGGTCAAGACCATCCTGCCGCTGCTGCGCAATGCGGTGAAAATCATCCTGGTGGTGATCTGCGCGATCACCACCATGGCCAACCTGGGCATCAACGTCGCGCCGCTGCTGGCGGGTGCCGGTGTGGTCGGCCTGGCGATTGGTTTCGGCTCCCAGCAATTGGTGCAGGACGTGATCACCGGCCTGTTCATCATCATCGAAGACACACTGTCCATCGGCGACTGGGTGGTGCTCGACTCCGGCCATGCGGGCACCGTCGAAGGCCTGACCATCCGCACCCTGCGCCTGCGCGACGGCAAGGGCTTCGTGCACTCGGTGCCGTTCGGGCAGATCAAGGCGGTCACCAACCAGTCACGCCAGTTTGCTTATGCGTTCTTCTCGGTGCAGTTCACTTACGACACCGATGTGGATAAGGCCGTGGAGCTGATCCGCGAAGCCGGGCAGTCGATCCGCGACGACGTGTTCCTCAAGTACAACCTGCAAGGGCCGCTGGAGGTGTTTGGCGTCGACAAGATGGACCTCAATGGCGTGGTACTCACCGCGCAATTCCGCACCGTGTCGGGTGGGCAATATGCAGTCAGTCGCGCGTTCAACCAGCGCCTGAAAAAGCTTGTGGATAACTGTGATGAGGTGCACTTCGCGCAGACTTATCCACAGCAGGTGCTGCTGCCCAAGCGCACAGCCCCAGTGGATGAGCCGGATGACGAAGTGCCGGCGTCGGTGGTGCTGACGGAGCAGCCGCGTACCCAGTGATTGATGTCGCCCGGGCTGGCCTCATCGCGGGCAGGCCCGGCGCCCACATTGTCGACCGTGTGAACTCGTTCAAATGTGGGCGCTGGCTTGCCTGCGATGGCGTCAGACCAGGCATCCCTAATGCCTGATCAACTTCTCCTGCACCGCCTGCGGGTCCACCTCCAGCAACACCTGCTGCTTGCCCGCGACCATCACCGCCGCCGGCAACCCATCGCGGTACACAATCCGATTGCCGCTGACCGCCGGCACTTTGCTGCCGGGCAACAACGTGCCTACCAGGTTCAGCGGATCGGCCCCGCACACGGCAATCAGACTCCCATCATGCGGGCGCCGTCGCACCTCACGCAGCAGCGGGATTGCTTCCGGCAACGCAAACTGTTCCCCCGCCAAGCCACTGACAAAGCGCCCGCCGCGAATCTCCCCGCGCGCTTCCAGCCGATGCAACGTACGCAGCAATTCGCGCCAGCTCGGTAACCAGTCCGCCTCGCGCTCCAGCAGCCGCCAGAACACCACGCCGTAGCGGCGCAGCAAGGTCATCGCCACATGCTCCAAGGTCTCTGCCGAGTGCGCGCCGGCGGCGGTCGCGGGACGCCGGATCAGCGCCCAGCGCCCGGCATCGTCCATGCCGCCGACAAACGCCCCACGCCCGCGCCGGCTGCTGCGCGCCTGGCGTTTGCTCGCCGGCGTGGTCAACGCCCGCAGCCCGGCAAAGCTGTCGGCATTCACCAGGCCGGCACCGACCAGTTCCTGCAAGGCGCCTTCCAGTTCGCTGCGCAGCAGGTGGGCTTCGTGCACCAGCTCATCAAAAAACAGCGCGCCATGTTCGCGCAGGGCCAGGTGGACTTTCTGCGCCTTGGGCGACAGCGTCGTGCTGTCGGTGAGTTCGGTCAGCCCGCTCCAAAGCGGCACCTGGCTGCGCGGCAACAGCACCACCGGCGTGCTGCGCAGGGCGATGGCGCTGGCCTTGTTGCTCAAACGCGTCCACACCAGCTTGCCGCTGCGGCACAACTCATCGAGCCAGGTGGAGGAATAATCCTTGAGCCGCGCGCTGAGCAAATCAGTGTCCCAGGCGGACGTGGCAGCGGCGTAGCCTTCGAACTGGCCGACGATCTGCGCCAACATCGCGCTGCCCTGGCCTCGGGTGCTCTCGGACAAGTGCTGCCAATCGAACAGGAAACGCATGAAGTCCTGCAGCGCCACCGGCTCGATTTCCCGGCGCAGGCGCTTGACCGTGTAGCGATGAATGCGCGCCAGCAGGTGGCGTTCGCACCATTGCTCTGCGTCGGCGCCAGGGCTGAAACGCCCACGCAGCACGTAGCCTTCCTGCTCCAGGCGGGCCAACGCCTGCGTGACATCAGCCTCCGGCAAGGCCAGGGGCGCGGCGATCTCGATCAAGGTCAGCGGACCGAAGCCGCCAAGGCGTGCGCGCAGCACTTCCACCAGCGCTTCGTCGTAGGTCCAGGACTCATCGAAGCCCGGGAGCAGCGGCAAGCCGTTGGGATAAATCGCCTGCAAACAGCTCAGGCGCTCGACCGCCACCCACAGGCCGTTGTGCAATGCGTAGGCACGCCCACCTTTGGCCAAGGCGTGCAGCCACTCCGCCCATTGCGGCGTAACTTCGTCAGCGGCGATGCAGGCCAGGCTCATCAACGCCTCATGCATTTCATCCAGGCTGTGGGGCGCAGGCCAGGCTTCTTCGCGGACCCCGGCGATGGCGTCCGCATCCAGTGCGCCAAGGTCGTCGGTGCTCTGCGGGTCGCTCCAGCGCCGGTTGAGCACGGCCTGGGTGCGACGCTCTTCCAACGGGGCATCGTCGAGAAAAGTGTAGGGGCGCGCGCTGAGGATTTCCGCGGCCATCGGCGAGGGCGCCGGCAGGTCACGGCTGATCAAGCGCACGTCGCCGCTCTCCATGCGCCGCAGCAGGGCCAGCCAACCGTCGCTGTCCATGGCTTCGTGCAGACAGTCATCGAGGGTTTGTTCCACCAGCGGATGCGCGGGCACTTCGCGTTCGCCGGCAAGGTTTTCCAGGCAGGCGATCTGGTCGGGGAACACGCTGGCGATCAGGTCTTCGCTCTTCATGCGCTGGATTTGCGGCGCGACCTTGCGCCCGCCGGTATAACGCGGCAGCGCCAGGGCCACGCCGGCATTCCAGCGCCAGCGCACGCCGAACAGCGGCGCGTCCAGCACCGCCTGGATCAGCAGGTGTTCGGCGCTGTGGCTGTTGAGATAGCGCCACACTTCGTCCAGCTCGAAACTGTGGCTGGTGGACAGCGACAGCACGATGGCATTTTCGCTGGCCGCCGCCTGCAGCTCGAAGTTGAACGTACGGCAAAAACGCTTGCGCAGGGCCAGGCCCCAGGCGCGGTTGATGCGGCTGCCGAACGGCGTGTGGATGATCAGTTGGGTGCAACCGGACTCGTCGAAAAACCGCTCCATGATCAACGTGTCCTGGGACGGCAACGCGCTGAGTGCCAGGCGCGCACGGGCCAGGTAGTCGAGGATCTGTTCGGCGCTGGCGCGGTTCAGGCCGAGGGTGTCGGTGAGCCAGTCCTGCGCCGGTTGCAGGTCACCGGGGCTGGCGCTGAGCAGCGAGTCCAGCTGCCCCTGCAAACGTGCCACGGCCGCCGACAATTCATGGCTGCGCCCCGGCGCCTCGCCGAGCCAGAACGGAATGGTCGGTGGCTGGCCGTGGGCATCCTCGACGCGCACCTTGCCGGCCTCGACCCGCAAAATCCTGTAGGACGTATTACCGAGTTGGAAGATATCCCCGGCGATACTTTCCACCGCGAAGTCTTCGTTGACGCTGCCGATGTTCAGGCTCTGCGGCTCCAGCAACACGCTGTAGTCGGCATTGTCCGGGATGGTGCCGCCGCTGGTCACGGCGGTCAGCCGGGCGCCCCGGCGGCCGCGCAGGGTATGGGTCACGGCGTCGCGGTGCAGGTAGGCGCTGTGGATGCCCTGGCGACCGTTGTAGCCGTCGGCGAGCATCTGCAGCAGCGCCTGGTAGTGGCGCTCATCCAGGTCGGCATATGGCGCCGCGCGGCGAATCAGCGCCAGCAGCGCCGCTTCCGACCACTCCTGGGCGCTGACCTCGGCGATGATCTGCTGGGCCAGCACGTCCAACGGCGCCACGGGAATGTGCAACGTGTCGAGTTCGCCCCGGCGTACGCAGTCGAGCAGGGCGGCGCATTCGATCAGGTCATCGCGGGTGGTGGCGAACAGACGGCCCTTGGGCGTGCCGCCAACCTGGTGGCCGGAGCGCCCGACCCGTTGCAGAAAGCCGTTGATGGACCCTGGCGAGCCGATCTGACACACCAGGTCGACGTCACCGATATCAATCCCCAGCTCCAGCGAGGCGGTGGCGATCAGCACTTGCAGCGCGCCGGCCTTGAGCCGTTGCTCGGCGTCCAGGCGCAGTTCCTTGGCCAGGCTGCCGTGGTGGGCGGCGACAGCGTTCTTGCCCAGGCGCTCGCTCAAGTGTCGGGCCAGGCGCTCGGCCAGGCGCCGGGTGTTGACGAAAATCAGCGTGGTGCGGTGTTCGCGGGCCAGCGCAGCGAGGCGATCGTAGACCAGCTCCCAGACATCATTGGCCATCACTGCCGACAGCGGCACCGGCGGCACTTCGATATCCAGGTCGCGGGGGCGGGCATGGCCGATGTCGACGATGTCGCACGAGCGGCCCGTGCCGACCAGAAAGCGCGACACGGCCTCGATAGGTTTCTGCGTGGCCGACAGGCCGATGCGGGTCAGCGGTTCGCCGCATAAACCCTGCAGGCGCTCCAGGCTCAGGGCCAGGTGGCTACCGCGCTTGCCGGCGGCGATCGCGTGGATTTCATCGACGATCACCGTGCGCGTGCTGGCCAGCATTTGTCGGCCGGAGTCCGAGCCCAGCAGCACGTAGAGCGATTCCGGGGTGGTCACCAGAATATGCGGCGGGCGCTTGCGCATCAGCGCCCGGTCTTTTTGCGGGGTGTCGCCGGTGCGTACGGCGGTGCGGATCACCAGCGGCGGCAGGTCCATGGCCTGCAGGTGCTCGGTGATCCCCGCCAGCGGGGTTTGCAGGTTGATCTGGATATCGTTGGACAGCGCCTTGAGCGGCGACACGTACACCACCAGCGTTTCGTCCGGCAGCTGCCCACCGTGGGCCAGGCCCTGATGGACGAGGTCGTCCAGCACCGCCAGGAACGCGGTCAGCGTCTTGCCCGAGCCGGTGGGGGCGGCGATCAGGGTCGAGCGGCGTTGACGGATCAGCGGCCATGCCTGGGCCTGCGCGCTGGTCACCGAGGGGAAGGTGCTGCGGAACCAGGTGCTGACGGCGGGGTGGAAGCCGTCCAATACCGTGTCCGTTGATTCGGGAAGGTTCATGACTCTTATATGCAACCCATGAGGTCAAGTTGCAACCCCCGCACTTTATCCGTGACGGTTGCGCTACAAACCCGCAAAATGCAACGATTCTGGAATACACCTACGGCTGGCTCACGGGCCTGCCGACAATAACCATCGTTCCAAACAGACCGGGCCTGCTCAATCTATGCGAATGCGCCTTATGTTACTGGGCGGCGGGAATGCCCTCGGGCAGGCGCTGATTCGCCTCGGTGCAGAGGAAGACATTGGTTTCCTCGCACCCAAACCGCCCACCGACGGCTGGGATGCCGCAAGCCTCACCCAATTGCTCGACGACACCCGTCCCGATGCGTTGATCAACCTCGCCTACTATTTCGACTGGTTCCAGGCCGAGGCTGTCAGCGAAACCCGCCTGGCTGCCCAGGAGTTCGCCATCGAACGCCTGGCCGAACTGTGCCAGCACCACAACATCACCTTGCTGCAACCGTCCAGCTACCGCGTGTTCGATGGCTCCCGCGCCACCGCCTACAGCGAAAAAGACGAGCCGGTGCCCTTGGGCCTGCGCGGCCAGGCGCTGTGGCGTATCGAGCAAAGTGTGCGCGCCACGTGCCCGCAGCATGTGCTGCTGCGCTTTGGCTGGCTGCTGGATGACAGCATCGACGGCACGCTCGGGCGCTTCCTCGCGCGGGCCGAGAAGCCGGATGAATTGCTGATGGCAGATGACCGTCGCGGCAACCCGACGCCGGTGGACGACGCCGCGCGGGTGATCATCTCGGTGCTCAAGCAACTCGATTGTGCCGCGCCGCTGTGGGGCACTTACCACTACGCCGGGCATGAGGCGACCACGCCGCTGGCCCTGGGCCAGGCGATCCTGACCGAGGCGCGCAATTTCCACCCGCTGGCTATCGAGGCGCCCACCGCCCAGGCCCACGCGGCCCGGCCGGATGCCGGCGACGAACCGCAGCACGCGGTGCTCGCCTGCAAGAAAATCCTCCACACCTTCGGCATCAAGCCACGGGCGTGGCGGGCGGGGTTGCCGGCGTTGCTGGATCGGTTCTACCGGCACGGCTGACCCAACCCCAAAACCAACGTGGGAGCGGGCGGGTGTGGGAGCCGGGCTTGCCCGCGATAAAATCGCCTCGGTCTGTCAGTTGCACCGAGGCGATGCTATCGCAGGCAAGCCAGCTCCTGCAC